>JAJHPN010000215.1 GCA_020890855.1 Candidatus Contendibacter sp.
CCCCCTCTCCCTGCGCCTATGTCCGGTTTCTCCCCCCTTGAATTCATCCAGCAGATCATCAACGGTCTGACGCTGGGCAGTATTTACGCCCTGATCGCTATTGGCTACACGATGGTTTACGGCATTATCGGCATGATCAATTTCGCCCACGGCGAGATCTACATGATCGGCGCTTATGTCGGCCTGCTGGTCATCACCGCATTGGGACTGTTCGGAATGGACAGCATTCCGGCGATTCTGCTGGCGACTCTGGCGATCAGCATTCTGGTCACCGGCGCTTACGGCTGGACCGTGGAGCGGTTGGCATACCGGCCATTGCGCGGCAGTCCCCGGCTGGTGCCGCTTATCTCGGCGATTGGCGTGTCCATCTTCCTGCAAAACTACGTTCAAATTGGCCAGGGCGCCCGCGACGTGTCGATGCAGCCCCTATTGAGCGGCGGCTGGCGATTCGGGTCCGAGGATAGCTTTCAGGTCTATCTGTCCTATATGCAGGTGCTGATCGCCGTGGTCACGGTGGCGTTTATGGCCGGGTTAAGCCTGTTCATCGCCCGGTCGCGGATGGGGCGAGCCTGCCGGGCTTGCTCCGAAGATCGCGGGATGGCCAACCTGCTCGGCATCGACACCAACCGGGTGATCGCGCTGACTTTTGTTCTGGGGGCGGCGCTGGCGGCGGTGGCCGGAATTCTGGTCAGCCTGTACATCGGTAAAATCAACCCCACCATTGGTTTTATCGCCGGATTGAAAGCGTTTACGGCGGCGGTGCTGGGCGGGATTGGCAGCATTCCAGGAGCCATGCTGGGCGGGATTGTGCTGGGTCTGACCGAAAGTTTCTCCTCAGCGTATCTGCAAACCGAATACAAGGATGTGGTGGCCTTCGCCCTGCTGATTCTGGTGCTGCTAGTGCGACCTACGGGTCTGCTGGGCCGCCCTGACGTGGAAAAGGTGTAACCCATGCGCCGCGCATTGCCTGAAGCGCTGCTGGCGGCGGCATTGACCGCCCTGCTGTTAACGCCCATTTTCGGTCTGCGCCTTCATGTCGATGGGGTCAAGGTCTCGCTGAACCAGACTCCGACTCCGGTCATCGTCGCGGTCGTCATCGTGTTTTTACTGCGGTTGTTTCACCACCCGCTAAGCCAGTTCTGGCGTGATTTTCATGTGCCGGAATCCTGGCGAGAGAACCCGGTTACCGCCGCATTACGGCAAGCAAAACAACCGCGCTATCAAACCGCATGGTGGACGCTGGCGCTGATCGCGGCGGTGATCTGGCCGTTTACGGCCTCCCGTGGCGCCATGGATGTGATGACTCTGGCGTTGATCTACATCATGCTCGGGCTGGGGCTGAATATCGTGGTCGGCTTCGCCGGGCTGCTGGTGCTGGGTTATGCGGCTTTTTACGCAGTGGGCGCTTACACCTATGCGCTGCTGGCGCATCACTATGACTTGTCGTTCTGGCTGTGCCTGCCGCTGGCTGGCGGGTTGGCGGCGCTGACCGGGTTCCTGCTGGGCCTGCCCGTGTTGCGGTTGCGCGGCGACTATCTGGCGATCGTCACCCTCGGTTTTGGCGAAATTACCCGGCTGCTGCTGAACAACCTGAACTTTCTTACTGGCGGCCCGGACGGGATTGGCAACATTCCTCGCCCGACCTTGTTCGGCCTGGAATTCAGCCGCCGGGCTACGGAAGGCGGGATCACCTTCCATGAGTTCTTTGGCCTCGACTACAGCGGCAATCATGCGGTGATTTTCCTGTACCTGCTGGGGTTGGCGCTGGTGCTGCTGATTCTGTTCGTGATTAACCGCCTGTTGCGCATGCCGCTGGGGCGGGCCTGGGAGGCGTTGCGTGAGGACGAAATCGCCTGCCGTTCGCTCGGCCTCAACCCGACCCTGATCAAGCTGTCGGCTCTGACCCTGAGCGCCGCCTTCGCCGGACTGGCCGGCGCGTTCTTTGCCGCCCGTCAAGGCCACATCAGTCCGGAATCCTTCACTTTTATTGAATCGGCGATGGTGCTGGCGATGGTGGTGCTGGGCGGGATGGGTTCGCAGTTTGGGGTGGTGCTGGCGGCGATTGCCATTACCGCCTTGCCGGAACTGGCTCGGGAGTTCAATGAGTACCGGATGCTGGCGTTTGGACTGGTCATGGTGCTGATGATGATCTGGCGACCGCAGGGCCTGATCCCCGCGACCCGGCCCAAATTGGAGTTGCCAGAACAGATGGAGGCCAAGCCATGAGTCTGCAACTGGACAAAACGCCCGCCGCTCCGGCTAACGCAACACCCGAACCCTTCGTTCTGACCGGAATAACGCCCCGACCATTACTGGAAGTGGAAAATCTCAGTATGCGGTTTGGCGGATTGCTGGCGGTGGACAATGTGGCTTTCACGGTTCACTGCAATCAGATTTTCGCCATCATCGGTCCCAACGGCGCCGGAAAAACCACAGTTTTTAACTGTGTTGGCGGCTTTTACCGGCCGACAACGGGCACCGTGGCGCTGGACGGTCAACCGCTCCACGAATTGCCGAGCCACCGCATCGCCCGGCTGGGACTGGTGCGCACTTTCCAGAATGTGCGGCTGTTCAAGACCATGACGGTGGTCGAGAACCTGCTGATTTCACAACATGCCCAACTGGAAACCCGACTGCTGCCCGGCCTGTTCAAAACGCCGAAGTACCGCCGCGCCGAGGCCGAAGCGCTGGAGCGGGCGGCGTTCTGGCTGGAAAAAGTCGGTTTGCTGGCGGTCGCCAACCGCGAAGCCGGCAATCTCGCGTATGGGCAACAGCGGCGGCTGGAAATCGCCCGCTGCATGATCACCCAGCCCAAGTTGCTGATGCTTGATGAACCGGCGGCAGGATTGAATCCGCAGGAAACCCGCGATCTGGATCGGCTGATTAACGAATTGCGGGCTGAACATCACGTCGCCGTCCTGCTGATTGAACATGACATGAGTCTGGTCATGGGCATTTCCGACGAGATTCTGGTGATGGAGTACGGTCGGCCCATTGCGACCGGCGTTCCGGCGGACATTCGCCGTAATCCCAAAGTCATCAAGGCCTATCTCGGGGAAGAGTGATGATGCTGAAACTGGATCACATCCACACCTTCTACGGCCAGATCGAGGCGTTGAAAGGCGTGTCGCTCGAAGTCCATCCCGGCGAGATCGTCACGTTGATCGGGGCCAATGGCGCGGGTAAAAGCACCCTGTTGCTGACCATCTGCGGCTCGCCGCAGGCCAGTCGGGGCAAGGTGCTGTTCGAGGGGCAGGACATTACCCACAAGCCGACGCATATCATCATGCAGTGTGGACTGGCGCTGGCCCCGGAGGGTCGGCGGATTTTTCCCGGCCTGACCGTGCAGGAGAACTTGCAAATGGGCGGTTTTTTCGCCGACAAGGCCCGGCTGGAGACGGATCTGGAACGGGTGTTCGGCCTGTTTCCGCGTCTCAAGGAACGGCGCAGTCAGCGCGGCGGCACCCTGTCGGGCGGCGAACAGCAGATGCTGGCGATTGGCCGGGCGCTGATGGGTCGGCCCAGCCTGCTGCTGCTGGATGAACCGTCATTGGGGCTGGCCCCGATCATCATCGCCCAGATTTTCCAGATTCTGCGAGAAATCCGCGAAGAAGGCGTGACGATCTTTCTGGTGGAGCAGAACGCCCATCGCGCCCTGCAACTGGCTGATCGGGGCTATGTGCTGGAAAATGGCCGGATTGTGCTGGCCGATACCGGGGCCAATCTGCTGTCCAATGATCAGGTGCGAAAGGCGTATCTGGGCGGGTAAAGCGGCAGGGGTTGGGTTACTGAAAAACCGGCAACCCAACGCTGGGGGGTTTGCTCTGCGGGTCAGTCGCTCAGGCGATGGCCTTGAACAGGCTGTCGAGGGTTTTGTTGGCGATCTCAATGCCCTTGGCGCTGGCCTTCACCTGATACAGCCCCTCTTTTTGCTGGGTCAGGGCCGTCGTCAGGTCGTTTAGAGCGAGCGATGACGAACTGCCCGTCGAGTCAGTGGCGGTAATGGATTGACGGGCAATCGTGTTGGCGCTGCTATTGAGCAAGCTCGTCCCCGCCTGAATGCCCATAACGTCGGAAGCCCATGGATTAGAAGAAGCGGATATGCCGTCTATCATCATGCACCTCCCGATGCTTCGTCACAAAAATGAAACAACTTTCCATATTCTACGCGCTGCCGGGCGCTTTTGACAGCCCTTTCTTCGGTTTTTTAGCAGGTAACGACCGTTATACCTGACGCCAGTCTTCTATCCTCGGCACTCAATTTTCAACACAAAATCGCGAGCCTCGGCGGCAATGTCGG
The DNA here is from genome assembly GCA_020890855.1 of Candidatus Contendibacter sp. Lineage (GTDB taxonomy): Bacteria > Pseudomonadota > Gammaproteobacteria > Competibacterales > Competibacteraceae > RXIV01. Next base: position 4,301 of record JAJHPN010000215.1, read on the forward strand.
CAGCGGCGCGGGCGTTCCCCGACAAGCGGCTCTGGCACTCGATGCCGGCCGCTTCCAGAAAGCCCCTCGCCAGCATCCCTTTGATGGCGAAATTAACGTTCTGCGGCACGTCCCCGGTCATTTCATGAACCCGCACCGCATTCAGTTTGGAACTGACCACGCCCACTACCGCGCCATCGCCATCGAGCAACGGCCCACCGCTGTTACCGGCCTGGGTCGGGGCGGTAAATTGCAGGGAGCGGGTGTCATCGCCGGGGCCAATCAGCGAGCTGACATTACCGGTAGTCACTTGCGGCCCGGAACCGAGCAGCCCGCCGAGCGGATAGCCCACCACGATCACCGTTTCACCCAGTCGCGCCTGTGGCCCGTCGCGGAACCGGGCGATGCCGGGTGGTGGCGGATCAGCCCGCAGCAGCGCCAGATCGTTGGTGGGATCGGCGAACACCGGCTCCAGCCGACAGCGGTGACGCGGCGACCGGGCCAGAATTTCATTTGCGCCTTCAATGACATGGTGATTGGTCAAAATATAGCCGTCAGGATGGACGCAGAAGCCAGTGCCGCTGAATGCGCCATTGCCGACGGATCGATCCGCCTCACGTCGCCCGTTTGGCCCGCCGAGCGCTGGACGCGCCGGGGCGGCTTCCGGCAAGCGCAGCCCAAAATGAGCAGCCAGCGCCGGCAAGCCGGCTGAGAAACCTTGCCCGACCGCCCGGAATTTCCATTGCCCCTGATGGCGATAGAGTTCCGCCATGATCAGGGCGGTTTCACCCCGACTGGCCGGCGGCAACGGAAACAGCAGCAGCAATTTGCCGGACGCATCGGCCAGCCAGGTCCGCACCGCGCTGAAGACGCCAAAGGTGGTGGCCGGCGTGAGGCCCGGTTTAACGGTCAGCACCACCGCGAGGCGGGTAATGGCCTCCGACACTGCGTCCAGATCGATCTGCAACTCGCCCGGAAAACCGGTGAAGGTGACGGCCCCATCACGGGAACGCGGCTGCTCGGCGCTGATCAAATCGTCCGCATCCCGAACCCGCCCGCTAGTCTCCAGCAGGGCGGCGCCAAGCTGGGTTTTGGCGGCGAACTCATCGCCCGGCTCACCGCTGACGCCCACTGCGATCCGTCCGCCGCCTAACGGACGATTTTGCCCCGGCTGGAGTTCCTGCATGGCCGCTTTACCCCGCAGTAATCGTTGTCTTCGCTGCCTCAAGCATAGGCTGGGCCGGACCCGAAATCCGCCAGCCGGGATAAATCCAGCGCCGCCGCGGCGACTTCCGGGTTGAGGCCGTGAGGCGTCACGCCCAGCAAGGGCGCGTTCAGCCGGCTCTGCAACGTCGCCAAATTCGCCTCGAAGCGGGCCATTGCCGGATCGATCCGGTTGGCGATCCAGCCCGCCAGAATCAGCCCGCGCCGCTCAATCGCTTCAGCCGTCAGCAGCGCATGACTCAGGCAACCCAGCCGCATTCCGACCACCAGCACCACCGGCAAGGCCAGCGCCACTGCCAAATCCGCCGCATCGTGGTCATCATCCAGTGGCGCTCGGAAGCCGCCAACGCCTTCTACCCAGACCACATCCGCCATGCCTTGTAATTGCGCGAACGCCTGCTGAATCTGCGCAATCTCAATCGGTCGTCCCGCTTCCTGAGCGGCGATATGCGGGGCAATCGGCGGATCATAGAGATATGGATTCATCAGGGCGACTGCGGGCTGAATCGAACTGGCCGCCAACAGTTGCACGACATCCTCGTTGCGCCCGTCAGCCTCAATCCCTGCTGCGATGGGTTTCATCCCGACCGCGCTCAGGCCGCGTTGCCGGGTGGCGTGCAGCAAGGCGCAGGCGCTATGGGTTTTGCCTACGCCGGTATCGGTGCCGGCAATGAAAAAGGCGCGCTTCATGGCCGGATCGCGATCAGCCAGACCGCATCATAGGTCAGCGGCAAACCGTCCGGTTCCCGCAACGCTTCATAACGGGCGGTCAGGGCTTGCCAGGCGGAGCGGCTTAACGGGGTGGGTCGACGTTGTTCTACTTCGCGAGCGCCGACCGCTTTCACGCTACGGAGCAGGGTTCGCAGGTCGGGAAAATAGCGACGCACCGGCTGCCGGTCCCATCGCCACACCTCCCAATCACTATCCTGGCAAATCGCCAGCAGGTATTCCGGGGCAGGCATGGTCAGCACATGGTGGTAATCGTCCAACGTGGCGAAGGCGTGGCGCAATTCGGGAAAGTTATCAGCGCCCAGGGTCGCCACCGCCAGCGCTCCGCCGGGTTTCAACACTCGACGGGCCTCCGCCAGGCAACGCTGTGGGTCGTTCCATTGCCAAGCCAGGCTGGACCAGTACAGATCGCAAGACTGTCCGGCAATGGGCAGGCTCTCAATATCAGCGCAAATCAGCAAGGCGGCCTCCAATTGAGCGCGGGCGGCATCCAGCATCCGGGGGGCGAAATCAATCACAGTGAGTTCAGCCTGCGGCCATTGGGTTTGAAGCTGCCGGGCGCCATAGCCGGTGCCGCCGCCGGCGTCGAGAATGGTTTTGGGATTGAGGTTGCCGCCGGTCTGAATCAGGTGCGCCGCCAGTCGGTCGGAGACTTCGCGCTGTACATCCGCCGCTGCGTCATACGTCGTTGCCGCTTGATCGAAGGCTTGGCGAATCCGCTGCTTGGTGGGCAGAAAGGGAGGTGGGTTAAGCATTGGCGGCACATTCTCGCAGCGCTTGAATCAGCGCATCAATTTGATCATTGGAATGCGCCGCCGACAGTGAAATCCGCAACCGGGCAGTTCCCGTCGGCACCGTGGGCGGTCGAATCGCCGGCACCCATAAGCCGCGCTCAAACAACTGTCCCGCTAATTGCACTGCGGCCTCATTGTCGCCGATGATCAGCGGTTGAATCGCGGTCGGCGATGGCAATAACGGCTGCGCCAAGCCACTCAATCCCGCCTGCAATCGGGCAATCAACTGTTGTAAATGCGCCCGCCGCTCATCGCCATTGGTAATCAGCTCCAGACTGGCGATCAGGGCGGCGGCAATGATCGGGCTGGAGGCGGTGGTGAAAATATAGGGCCGCGCCCGTTGCATCAGCCATTCCATCACTCGCCGGTCGCCGGCGACAAACGCCCCGGACACGCCCGCCGCCTTGCCCAAAGTCCCCATCAGAATCAGGCGCGGCGATGGCGGCAAGCCGAAATGCGCCAGACTGCCGCGCCCACCGGGGCCGAGAACGCCGAAACCGTGCGCGTCATCGACCACCAGCCAGGCGTCGTAGCGTTCGGCCAGCGCAAACAGTTCCGGCAGCGGGGCCAGATCGCCGTCCATGCTGAACACGGCGTCGGTGAGAATCAGCTTGCGGCGGGCGGAACTCTGCGCCAGCCGGCGGGCGAGGGTCTCCAGATCGCCATGCGGATAACGGATATGTTCGGCGCGGGCCAGTTGTGCGGCGTCAATTAGCGAGGCGTGGTTGAGCTTGTCAGCGAAAATGGCGTCATTGCGCTCCACCAACGTCGGCGCAATCGCCAGATTCGCCATGTAGCCGGTGGTGAAGTACAGCGCCCGTTCCTGACCGACAAACGCCGCCAGCCGCTCCTCCAGTTCTGCATGAGGCCGCAAATGGCCGCTGACTACATGCGATGCGCCGCTGCCGACGCCCCAGCGTTCCGCCGCGTCCCGCGCTGCGGCGATCAGGGCCGGATGATTGGCGAGACCCAGATAATCGTTGCTGCAAAAGGCGATGACCCGCCGGCCTTCGATCACTGCTTCCGGGCCACAGGGCGCGTCCAAAGTCCGTCGGCGGCGCAGCAAACCCTCGCTCGCCAGTTGGGCCAGGCCGGCCTCCAGTTCATCCCAAATCATCGTATCAGCCTATTGATTTTCATTGAAAAGCAGCCTCCTTCCTTTGAAAGCCAGGGAGACTGGGGACGCTATGGTCGCCGGATCATATTCCGGGCGCAACCCGAAAGACCTTCATCACTTCGTCGCCCAGATGGTTGATGACCTTGACGGCAATCCGCCCGGATGCGGGTTTGGCGAAGGGGCGGGAGACATCGCGGTTCAAGGTCGCCCAGGCGTCTTCGTTGATTTCGGCTTTGAGCGTGGTTTTAAGGGACTGGTAGGGATTACTGGCGCCGAGAAAGTAGGCGTGGCGGACGAAGAAGCTTTCTTCGTTGTAATCGGTGTCGATGAACCAGCAGGCGATGCCGTCCGGGCCGGCGCTGCGAATTTCACCACTTTGCGGATGGAACACATCGACGCCGTTGACCTTGACCCGGATGTTGCCGTCGGCGCTGTCCAGAATGGTAATGTCGGGTTCGCCGAAGATGACGAACAGGTTGCCTTTATCGGTGGTTTTGAGGTCGTCGGCCATGTGCAAGTCGGCATTCATCCGGGCTTTGAGCACCGGAATGCGGCCCAATTTGGCAAAGTCGGTTGAGCGGGCGTCGTAGTTGAAGGCGCAGGCGATGAGGACATCAAAATCAGCATCGCCGGCTTCGCGGGCGGCGGCGACTAAATCGGGGCGGGAGACTGTGCCGAATTCCGGGCCGATAAAAATGGCGGCGCGTTTTTCAATCGTGGCGCTTTCAAAGTATCGTCCTTCCGCGCAAATCAATTCGCCCGGCCAAGCCATCAGTGCGGTAAAGGCAATCCGGTCTTCTTTATGCGCCTGTTGAACACCCGCGATTTTTAGGTTGTCCAGAATCATCTGGGCGAAATCGGGTTTTTCACGGTAGCCATCGCCGGATTCGGCAATACTGTTGATTAACTCATCCTGTTCATCAATGCCTAATACGCGATGCGGCGAGAGGCTTTCTACGGTGAATGGCCCGGCGACTCGCACCCGCTTTTTGTCTTCGTAAGGTTTATCGTAAAGGTATTCGTAGTCGGCTTTGGCGGCAATCGAGGCGTCAATTTCCTGTTGCCGGGTGATGCGTTGTTGCCACCATTGCGCGTGCAGGTGCTTGACGGCATCCGGCCAGTGCGGATCGACTTCACGCGGAATTTGCCATTCTTCAAAAAACTGCTTCAACAGCGAGTTAAACTGCTGACGCAATGGCTCCAGTTTTTGCTGAAATTTTTCCCAAATGATGTCAATTTCAGCGTTATTGGCAATAGATTTTAGGGTAATGTGGGGAACACGTTCATAGACAAAGCCTTGCCGAATATCGTTATGGGTGGGCTGACTGGATAGTCCGGATCGGGTGATTTCAGCTTCTTTGATTTGACCGTCGCGGCTATCGGCCAGCAGGTAATACGGATAGCGAGCGCCCATAATCCGGGCGCGGGCCAAGGCCAATGCTACGCGGGAAGTGTCAATCGTAATCCAGCGCCGGCCCCATTGTTCTGCAACATAAGCGGTTGTGCCTGATCCGCAAGTGGGATCGAGAACCAGATCGCCGGGGTCGGTGGACATGAGGATGCAGCGAGATGGCACACGTGTTCCGGTCTGTACTACATAGATTTTGTCTTGGCCAGCACCTCCTCCAGTGTCAGACCAAACATCACCAATCGCAGATACAGGAAAGTCATTTGAAAAACGCCGGTAACGAAGAACGGTTTTCATAGCCTTGATGCGATCAGCGACTATCAATCGCTTCAAACCTTCTTCTTTAGCTTTCCAATGATTCCCTGTAAGCGGTGTGTATTTCCTGCCAAATGCCTGCACCTCGAAAGATCCGGTAGAGCGAATACCCTGTGACTGGAGGTCACTTGCCGCTTCGTCTTGTGCTTCATCCTTTGGAATGTAGATCTGGTGATACTTAGTCTGGCTTCTGTTTTTAGCAAACCAAACCACATAGTTACCAAGCCGATCAATTGTGTCATCCTGACGGCCGGATGTTGTTACGAAGTAAATCTGGGCAACAAAGTTCTCTTCCCCAAACACCTCATCCATCACCGCCCGAACCCGATGTACATTCTCATCGCCAATCTGTACAAAAATTGACCCGGAATCGGTTAATAATTCCCGCGCCACGGTCAACCGATCCCGCAAATAAGTCAGATAAGAATGAATCCCGTCCCGCCAGGTATCGCGGAACGCCTTAACCTGTTCCGGCTCGCGGGTAATGTGATCTGTATTGCCGTCTCTGACATCGCGGCTGGTTGTTGACCACTGAAAATTAGAGTTGAACTTAATCCCATAAGGCGGATCGAGATAAATACATTGCACCTTGCCGCGCAATCCTTCCCGTTCCGCCAATGACGCCATAACGTGTAAACTGTCGCCCAGAATCATCCGGTTTTGCCACTTGCCGTCATGTTGATAAAACTCGGTTTTATCCACCCCTTCAGGAATCCCGTTAAAATCTGCAAATAAATCAATCTGCTCATCAGCCGCTTTGGCATCCGCCGCGCTTTGCCGCAATAAATCATCAATCAGCACCTTGGGATGAATCTTCTCCTGGATATACAGCGGCGGCGCATGAACCACCAAATCCGACCAATCCTGTAAATCCTTCCCCCGCCAAACCAATTGCGGGTCCAGATCACGATTGCGGCGCTCATATGCCACCCGCACCGGGTTCTGCTCCTCTTTTCGCATCACCGACTGATATTCCGCCGTCGGGATATTCTTACGGGTAGCGTCTTCGTGCTTGAGGGTTTCGACGATCTTAGAGGGGAGGACTTTTGCCATGAGCGTGCTCGGGGTATCTGTATAGCTTTGGCGGGTTTCGTTTACTTAAATGCTCTTCTGGTTAACGAAAACGATATTCCGTTAACTTAAGAAGAGATTAAGGTAAGGATCGAACATGTAGATACGGTCACGCATCTGGCCGGTAGTCTCGGTCAGCAGCTTCAGACGCTCGAGGTCGCGCACCAAGGCATGCGCCGTGGGCTTGGAAACGCCTAACCCGCGTTCCAGATCGTTGGCGGCAATCACCGGCTGCCGGTAGAGCAGGTCCAACGCCGCACGCGCATTGGGCGCCCGTTTCCCCAGCGTCAGGATGCGCTGTTCGACGTCCGTGCGCAAAACAAGGATTTGCCGAAAGACGTCACGACCCTTGGCGGCCGTCTCCGCAACGCCCTGAAGGAAAAACCGCACCCAGTGGATCAAGTCGTTGGCGATACGTACTCGCATCAGCGCATCGTAATAGCTGGTACGGTTGCGCTCGAAGAAGTCGGATAGATAGAGTGAGGGTTTGGCGAGCAGGCCGTGGCCGACCAGATACAACGGTACGAGCAATCGTCCGATACGTCCATTGCCGTCTAGGAACGGGTGAATCGTCTCGAACTGGTAATGGCTGATAGCGATGCGGATCAGATGTGGCACAGTAATCTGTTCGTTATGCCAGAACTGCTCTAAGTCGCTCATGTACTCGGCCACGCCGTCATGATGCGGTGGGATGAACGCGGCATCGGCCAGACTGGAACCGCCAATCCAGTTCTGGCTGGTGCGAAAATCGCCTGGTTGCTTGTGTTCGCCGCGCACACCGCGCATCAAAAGGGCATGGGTCTGCCGCAATAGTCGGTTGGAGAGCGGCAAGGTCGCTAGTTCGGCAATGGCGGCGTTGACGGCATCAATGTAGTTGCGGACTTCACGCCAATCATCGCGCTTCTCCGGGCGAATGTGTTCTTCCGGCAGCAGGGCTTCGTCGATACCAGTCTGGGTGCCCTCAATACGGCTGGAGGTTTGCGCCTCCTTGACCACATGCATCTGGATGAAGAGATCAATGTCCGGGACAATGAGGGAGAAGGCGTTAAGTTCTCCAAGGGCGCGGTTGGCCGATTCAAGCAGCAGATGGATGCGCGGGTCTTCCCAAGTCCAGTCGTGATTGACCCAGGTCGGCTCGAAGCTCTGGTATTGATAACGCTGTTGCCAGCGCCCTGCTTGGAATGTCTCGAATTTCATGACCGTACCGTCTCGATCATCTTGCCGAATCCGGTTTCTACCTCTTTTGCGAAGTTGTCCTGCATCTCCCAAACGTCGATGAATTCAGTGAAGGCCCAGCGGCCATAACTCCCCAGATTATTTACCCCCGGCACCCAATAGTTTTCCATTGTCGCCTTTTTCTCCTTAGCGTCCTCGCGCCGATAACCCTTGATCTCCACGATCAAATGCAGCAATCCACCGCTTCCATCCTCCACCAGCACGATAAAATCTGGCCGATAATGCCGCAGCTGCGAACCATAACGATAGGGAATCTCGAACCCAAGATTATGATTCTTCACATAAGCCTGAACCCGTGGATGCGCCTCAACCACTCGGCAAAATTCCGCCTCCCAATCACTGTCCAGAATCACCCAGTTCAGATGACAACGCCGGGCGTCCGTCTGCCAGCGACTGGTTTTTGCGGTATTAAAATTGACATGAGCCGTTGAACCGGTTGGATTATAAGCATCCAGCATGGCCTTGATCGGCCGCTCACCGACCAGCGAACGGGTAATCGCCGCAGTGATCCGCTCACTCGCCATATCCGCCAATTCCTGATAAAGCAACTGCGCCGGATATGTCCCGCCAGTGCAGACCAGACAACGATCCAGCCATTGCCCGGCAATCTGCTTTAACTGGCCGAATAAATGCAGCTTCGGCGTTTCACCCGGATCACGCCAATGGGTATACAGTAACCGCCGGGTCAAATGAAACAAGAGCGTCGAACGCCGCAATCCGGCCAAATGCTCCAGTTTCAAATCCACGCTTTCGCCAACAATCCCGGCATTTTGAGTAATGGACGGCCCAACCAGTTCTGGAGTCAATTCCAATACCGAATCCTCATTAAACTCAGCGGCCAATCGCTCCTCTGGCAATTCCACCCGATAACCCACCACTCGCGGAAAGCGGATTTCCAGCGAATCGCGTTCCGGGCGCATCGCCTTGACCTGAATCGTCTCCTGTGGCGGTTGTGGCGAGGCAATCACCGGCTTGGCGGTAAAATCAAAGGGAATGCCCAATATATCCGCATATTCCACATCAAACAGGCCCGCTTCATTCAAATCATAGGACTGACGGCGCAATGAACGGCCAATCACCTGCTCGCACAATAATTGCGTCCCGAAGGCCCGAACGCCCAACACATGGGTCACGGTATTGCTGTCCCAACCCTCAGTCAGCATCGCCACCGACACGACACAGCGAATCGAATCACCCAAGCGGCCCGGTTTGCCCACGGTATTCATCACTTCCCGCAATAAATCCTGATCACTGAGATTTTCAGCCAACCGCCGATCACCTGTCCGTTCAATGATTTCCCGGCGAAACCGATCAATCTCATCTGCTGCAACTTGCCGAAACTGCTCATCCAGCGCCTCGCCGGATTCCAGTTGCTCGCTGTCAATCAGCAAGGTGCGTGGTCGGCCCAGGGGATTGCCGGATTCATCGAAATTGCGAAACAGCGGCAACCGGCCATTCTCCAGCGTGGTTGAACCATCCTCATGTTCCCGGCGAAACCCGGCGATAAAATCATAGACCAGCTTTGAGGTTGAGGTGTTATTGCACACCACGATAAAACAGGGCGGGGCCGGCATTCCCGCCGCCTGCCAGAGTTGATAAGTCTTCTCATAATGTCCATATAAGGCTTCCAATGCCGTTTGTAATTCTACCGGTAAACTCAGTGGATCAAGCGTCTTGGCTTTACCCCGACCTTTCTTCGGCATCCGGCTACGAATGTGTTCCCACAGATTGCGGAATTTGGGCATTTCACCGCCGGGGATATTGTCGGCCACGGGCACTCTGGGCAATTTGACAATCCCGCATTCAATCGCGTCCATCAGTGAAAAATCACTCATGGTCCACGGAAACAACGTACCTTCGGCATAACCCGATCCGCGCAGAAAGAATGGGGTAGCGGACAAGTCAATCACCCGACTAATCCCCATATTGCGCTTGACGGCTTCCAGCCCGGCAATCCACAGTCGGGCCGCCTCGTTATTCTTCTCTGCTTCGCGGCGCTCATCGCCCGCCCAATCTGCCGCATTCTCCGCACCGGGCTTCTCTCGATAGCAATGATGGGCTTCGTCATTCAACACCAGAATCTGTTTCAGGCCCATTAACTCTGGCATCACCCGCTGAATCATTTGCCCTTCGCTTTCCAGCGTATCCAATGCTGCGCCGCGTCCCTGCAATAAGGAACGTCCGCCTTTGGACAATTCCAGCCGATCCCGGCGTTTAAAAGCGTGGTAATTGCTAATCACGATCTTGGCCCGCTCCAGATCGCGCAACAAGTCACCGGGAACCAGCTCCCGGCTGGCGTAATAGCTGTCCGGGTCATTCGGTTGCAGCACCCGCAACCGATCCCGAATGGTCAAACCGGGCGCAACCACCAGAAAACCCCGGCTAAACCGGGTGCTTTGTGGGTGGCGCACTGCGTTAATAGTCTGCCAGGCGATCAGCATCGCCATCACTGTCGTTTTTCCGGCCCCGGTCGCCAGTTTTAACGCCAGCCGCAATAATTCCGGGTTAGCCGCCTGATTGGCGTCAGCCAGATGTTGCAGAAAAGCTTGCCCGATTTTTCCGGTATGTGGCGCAACTTCGGTTAGCCAGATGACCGTTTCAACAGCTTCGATCTGACAGAAAAATGGCCGAATGTTATTAAACGGATGCTGTCGCCAATGCTGCAATAATCGGGCAGTTTCCGGCGTGACCTGCCATTGCGCCGACTTTGGCAATCGCCGCCACTGATCCACCTGCTGGCGCACCGCGTTAATGATTGCCGTATGGTCGTATTGCTGTTCCCGACTGGATAAACCCAGCCCTTCATCAAAGAGCAGCGCATTCTGTTCAACGCTCTTACGGCGGCGCGGTTTAGGGATTGGCGTGATGAATTCCGCACGGCGGCGGTTTGCAATGATCCGCTGAGTCGGCTGACCGCTGGCGTCCAACTCCCAATGCTGGATCGGACGTTCATAGGGTGAGTTGAGAATCGGGCGTTCAAAGAAAGGTGGATTCATCGGCGCCGGCTTCCTGCACGCTGAAGGAATGGGGGAGGACAGGATAATGGCGTGGTCCGTGGTGAAAGGACTTTTCCACGGACCACATAAAAACTATAAAACAGGAATGGAAGGCGGGATGATAAAACTGCCGTTCAGACCAGCGCCGCCTTCAAGGCCGCGACGGCCCGTTCCGCCAGCAGCGCCGCTTCCTCGTCATTGAGAATGTAGGGCGGCATGAAATAGATCGTGGTTCCCAGTGGCCGCAGCAGTATTTCCCGATTCAGCGCCTCGCGGTAGAACCGCAGCCGGAAATCGGGATCATCCGTTTCGATATCCACCGCCCAAATCATTCCAGTCTGGCGGAAATGCCGGGCCTGCGGATGTTTCGCCAGCGGCTCCAGCAGCTCGCTGAAGCGTCTGGCAAAGCGCCGGTTGCGTTCCAGCACCGCATCCTTGGCAAAAATATCCAGAGTCGCCAGCGCCGCCCGACAAGCCAGCGGATTGCCGGTATAGGAATGGGAATGGAGAAAACCGCGAACCACGGCGTCATCGTAGAACGTGGCGTAAATCGGGTCAGTGGTCAGCACCACTGAGAGCGGCAGATAACCGCCGGTCAGCCCCTTGGACAGGCAGAGAAAATCGGGACGGATGCCCGCCTGCTCATGGGCGAACAACGTCCCGGTGCGGCCAAAGCCGACCATGATTTCATCGCAGATCAGATGAACCTGATAACGGTCGCAGAGCATCCGGGCCAGCCGCAGGTACTCCGGGTCATACATGATCATCCCGCCCGCGCCCTGCACCAGCGGTTCGACGATCAGGGCGGCGATGGACTGATGGTGTTCCGCCAGATGGTTTTCCAGGGCGATGGCGGCGCGACGAGCCACCGCCACGGCGCTTTCACCCGGTTGCGCCTGACGGGCGTCGGGCGAAGGCACGGTGTCGGCCTGGCGCAGAAGCGGCGCGTAGGCGTCCTTGTACAGCGCCACATCGCCGACGCTCAAGGTGCCCAGAGTTTCGCCGTGATAGCTGTCCGCCAGGCATAGAAACCGGTTTTTCGCCGGTCGCCCCTGATTGCGCCAGGTGTGGAAGGACATTTTCAAGGCGATTTCCACCGCCGAAGAACCGTCCGAGGCGTAGAAACAATGGCCGAGCGCGTTGCCGGTCAGCGCCGCCAGCCGCTCCGACAGCTCCACCACCGGCGCGTGAGTAAAACCGGCCAGAATGACCTGTTCCAGCCGATCCAGTTGATCCTTGATCGCCGCGTTGATGCGCGGATTGGCGTGACCAAACAGGTTCACCCACCACGAACTGATCGCGTCCAGATAACGCTGCCCGCCAAAATCATAGAGCCACGCCCCTTGTCCACGGGCAATGGCAATCAACGGCAAGTCGCCGACGGCGTGCTGCTTCATCTGGGTGCAGGGATGCCAGACCGCAGCGCGGCTGCGGCGGGTCCAGTCAGGATCAGTCATGGCCGGTTTCAAACCCCGTGCAGGCCCAGGTTCGCAAACAGCGCGTCGTCCCGCTCCATCTGCAAATTGCTGGTGGTCAGCAGATGATCGCCATAGAAAATCGAGTTGGCCCCGGCCAGAAAGCACAGCGTTTGCTCGGCTTCAGCCATCTGCTCGCGTCCGGCGGACAGGCGCACATAACTGCGCGGCATGGCAATGCGGGCGGCGGCGATGGTGCGGGCAAATTCGAAAATATCCACCGCCTCACTGCCCGCCAGCGGAGTGCCGGGAATCGGCACCAGATTGTTGATCGGCACCGATTCCGGCGGCGGATCGAGATTCGCCAGCTTGGCGATCAGGCCGGCGCGATGGCGGCGGGTTTCGCCCATACCGACAATCCCGCCGCTACAGACCTTCAGCCCGGCGGCCCGCACCTTTTTCAGGGTGTCCAGCCGATCCTGATAGGTGTGGGTGGTGACCACATCGCCGTAAAACTCCGGGGCAGTGTCGAGATTGTGGTTGTAGTAATCCAGTCCGGCGGCTTTCAACTGTTCGGCCTGGCCGTCCTTGAGAATGCCGAGGGTGACGCAGGTCTCCAGCCCCAGCGCCTTGACCTCCTGCACCATCGCCATCACCGCCGGCAAATCCTTTTCCCGAGGACCGCGCCAGGCCGCGCCCATGCAAAACCGGCCCGCGCCCTGATCCTTGGCCGCCTGCGCCGCCGCCAACACCTGCTCGGTGGACAGCAGGCTTTGGATCTCCAGCCCGGTCTGATAACGCTTCGATTGCGAGCAGTAACCGCAATCCTCGGAACAGTTGCCAGTTTTGATCGATAGCAGAGTGGAACGCTGAATGGCGTTGGGATCGAAATTCGCCCGTAAGGCCTGTTGCGCCCGGAACAGCAAATCGGCGAAGGGCAGTTCATACAGCGCCAGCACCGTATCCACCGTCCAGGTCGGGACAGGGCGGAGCGACGGCTTGGCGGATGGGGCGGGCTGCGAAGCAAGGACGGCGTTGGTCATGGATTCAGGCACTCGGAAGCAAGGGGTTGAAAAGAGTCAGGGGCGGCCATCGGGATTGGCGTGACTGGATGGGGATTACAGTGCATGGCGGTCATTCTAGTCCATCAATCAGCGGATCAACCGACCGGCAACAGTTCGGAAAAGTTGCGAATTGCCGGAAACTCGCCGGGCAGGCGGGGCGGATCGCCGGAATCCGGCTGCAACACCGCCACCAGATGGGCGATGCCGTAGGCGCGCGCCGTGTGCAAAATCGCCGGATTATCGTCCACCAGCAGGGTGGCAGCCGGATCGAAGGGTTCGATTTCCCGCAAACACGGCCAGAATTGGGGTTGTTCCTTGACCAGACCCAGATCGTGCGCGCAGATCATGGCGTCAAAATACCCGGCCAACCTGGTTTTCTCCATCTTCAACGCCAGACTGTGCGGGTGCGCATTGGTGACCAGCGTCGTGCGCTTGCCGGCGCTGCCCAGCGCATTGAGAAAGGTCAGCACATGGGGATGCACCGCGATCAGATGCTCAATCTCGCGCTTGATCGCCATGATGTCCAGCGCCAGTTCCCGACTCCAGTAATCCAGGCAATACCAGTTGAGCGTTCCCTCAACAGCCTGGGTGCGGGCTTTGACCTGGACTTGAGCCTGGGCCAGCGTCAGGCCATGCCGCTCGGCGTAGCGCAGTGGAGCCAGTTCCCGCCAGAAGTGGTTATCAAATCGCAAATCCAGCAGGGTGCCGTCCATGTCCAGCAGCACGGTGTCAATCTGCATCCAGGGCAAATGCAAGGTCATGGTCGGAACTCCGCCGGCAACCGGCTTGGGTTGGGATTGTGTAGAATTAAACCAGAGTAGCAATATGGCATTCACATTCCTGATTCCTTGCACGAGGTTCCCCGCGTCATGAGCGACGCCCCCCCTCTGGATTTATCCGCCCTGGTCGAGCCGGTTCAGGCCATCGCCCGGGAGGCGGGGCGACGGATTATGGAAGTGTACGCCGGTGGTTTCAGCGTCACTGCCAAGGCCGATCAAAGCCCCGTGACTGAAGCGGATATGGCCGCCCATCGCTGCATTCTGCGCGGCTTGGCCGAGTTGAATCCGATCATCCCGATCCTGTCCGAAGAAGCCTCCGAGGTCAGCTTCGCCGAGCGCAGCCGCTGGGACTGGCTGTGGCTGGTGGACCCGCTGGACGGCACTCGCGAGTTTATTCGCCACAGCGACCAGTTCGCGGTCAATATCGCCCTGATTCACCAGCACGAAGCGGTGTTCGGATTGATTTTGCCGCCGGTCGAAGGTTCCTGCTATTACGCCTGGCGCGGCGGCGGCGCCTGGAAACAGCCTCGCAGTCAATCCGCCCGGCGCATTCAGGCCGCGCAAGTCTGTCATCAGCCCATCCGGGTCGCCAGCAGCCAGGCGTCTTACCGCAGCCGCCGCCTGCAAGAGTATCTCCAGCAGATCGGCGACTACCGGCACCTGTTTTTGGGCAGCGCCCTGAAATCCTGCCTGATCGCCGAGGGTGAGGCTGATCTCTATCCCCGCTTTGGCCCGACTGGCGAATGGGATACTGCCGCCGCGCAAATTATCGTCGAGGAGGCCGGCGGTCAGTTGACCGACATGCAGTTGCGGCCCTTGCGCTACAACGCCCGACCGGTGCTGATTAACCCGGATTTTTTCGCTTTTGGCGACGCCAGTCGCGACTGGTCCCAATATCTGCCGCTCCGCCTGTCGCCGGGGCAAGCGGCTCCCCTGTCCAACCCCTAGCCCAACGCGCTTGCGAGTTTTGCCATGCCCTACGAACGCTATCGCCGCGATTTGCAACAGGAAGGTTTCCAGCACGACCCCGCCCAGGAGCGGGCGGTTCAAGCCCTGCAAAAAGTCTACGATCAACTGTTGGTTCAGCCGCAACCAGTCGCCGCCAAGAAACCGGGGCTGCTGGCTCGGCTGACCGGGCGAGGTCAACCGGCGATTGCCGAACAGTCTCCGGTGCGCGGACTGTATCTGTGGGGCGGGGTGGGCCGGGGTAAAACTTATCTGGTCGATACTTTCGTTGATGCGCTGCCGTTGCAGCACAAGCAGCGCATTCATTTTCACAGCTTCATGCGAGCGGTTCACGCCGAGTTGAAGCAACTGAAAAACCAGCAGGATCCATTGCGGATCGTCGCCCGCCACTTTGCGGAAAAGGCGCGGGTGATTTGTCTGGACGAGTTCTTCGTCGCTGACATCACCGACGCCATGCTGCTGTACGGCTTGTTGAAAGAGTTGTTCGCCAATGGCGTCACCTTGATCACCACCTCCAACATCCCGCCCGATGATCTGTACAAGGGCGGCTTGCAATGGGCGCGGTTTCTGCCGGCGATTGAATTGATCAAGCAAAATCTGGATGTGCTGAATGTGGACGGCGGCGTGGATTACCGGTTGCGCTATCTGGAAAAAGCCGAGATTTATCACTGGCCGCTCGACGAGCGGGCCGACCAGGTGCTGGTGGACGCTTTCAATCATCTTGCCCCGGAACCCGGCCATCGCGGCGGCGATCTGGAGATTGAAGGCCGGTTTATTCCGACACTGGGCGAGGCCGATGGCGTGGTCTGGTTCAATTTTCGGGCGATTTGCGACGGGCCGCGCGGCACCAATGATTACATCGAAATCGCCCGCTGCTTCCACACCGTGCTGATTTCCAACCTGCCGGTGATGGATTGGCAAATGGAGAATCAGGCGCGACGCCTGATCAATCTGGTGGACGAGTTCTATGACCGGGGCGTCAAGCTGATCCTGTCGGCGGCCGCGCCGCCACTGGAGTTGTACCGGGGCGAACGGCTCAAGTTCGAGTTTCAACGCACCGTTAGCCGCTTACAAGAAATGCAGTCGCACGAGTATCTGGAGCGGCCGCATTTGCCTTAGCAATCCCCTGAGACGCTTCCCGGCGACTACGACGCCCGCAACCGCCGCACCTGCTGCAATACCCGCGCCGGCGTCAGCATCGTCATGCAACTGTGATGCGAGCAGGTCTTGCGGTAGCAGTTGACGCAGGGCAAATCGGCTTGCAGCGTGATCACGTTATCGCCCAGCGGCTTGACCCGACGCGGATCGGTCGGGCCGCACAACACCAGCATCGGGGTTGACGCAACCGCCGCCAGATGCGCGGTTCCGGTATCGTTGGCGACGATGAACTGCGCCGCTGCGCACAACAGCGGAATATCGAGAATCGCGGTCTGCCCGCACAGGTTCACCAGCCATGGTCCGCATTGTCTGGCGATCCGTTGGCACTCCTCCACTTCATCCGGGCCGCCAATCACCGTGATCTGCTCTACCCCCTCCTGACGCAGCTGGTTGGCCAAGGCCGCGTAGCGATCCGCCCCCCACCGCTTCAAATAGCCGTTCGCATTGCAGCCAGGCAAAAAAACCGCATAGCGACCCGATCTCAGATCGTACTGCTGCATCAGGGTCAAGACGCAACTCCGGCGACTTTCAGCCATCGGCAATACGGGGCGAGGCGTCGTCGCCGCAATGCCGCCCGCTTCCAGCGCCGCCCGGCAGCGGGTGATGGTGTGAACGGGCGGCGGCAATTCAGCCGGCGCGATGGTGTAGGGCCACTGCCGCCGATTGCCGAGCCGGCGCCGAATCCGGCCGCCGATCAACCCTAGCAGCCCCAGCAACAGCCGCGAGCGGTCGTTGCACTGGAGATCGATCACCAGATCATAGCGTTGCGCCCGCACCTGCCGCAGCCAGTCCAGCAGACCGCGAATCCGGCGCCCGCGCGCGCGCCATTCGACGGCGAACACCCGCTGAAACCGGGGATCTTCCGCGAACAATCCCTGCCAGGCCGGCGAGGTGTTGAGGTGGATTTCCCGGCCCGGAAACGCCCGAGCGATGTCGTCAAACAAGGCGCTGGCGATGATCACATCCCCCATTGCGCTCCACTTGATGACCAGAATGCGGCGAATCGCCGGATCAGCGGGCAAATCGGCGCGCCAGGGTTTGCTCACGGTTCGATCCCGTACTTCCGATAGATTTGCCGGAGTTGATCCTTGGCGGCGCGGATTTCCCCGGCGCGGCTGGCGGGCGTGCCGAAGCTCGACGATGACACTCGCTGAATCTCGCGGTTGAGATTATCGATCCGGGTCTGATCCTCATAACCGATTGAGACCGAATCGCCTTTTTTGGACCGGGCCGATCGGGATCGATCAAGTTCGCTGACGGGAACGCCCCGGTTAACCGCCCGCAATTCGCGCAATTCCTGCGTGGCCCGCCGCATTTGCCGCGTATTATCAACCCCACCGGCTGGGGTTGGTTGCGAAGGAATGTCAAGCGTTTGCGGCGTTTGGGCGTCAGCCGGCGGCGGGGCGCCGCCATAATGCACCTTGCCCTCGGCATCAGTCCATTTGTAGACCTGCGCCTGAACAGGCGAAAGCAATCCTGGCGACAACAACAGACTGGCAAATAGCATGATCAATGTGAGATGACGGCAGCGCATGGTGCGAACCCTCGGAACAGTGGGAGTTTTTCCGACCTTCCAAAGGAGTTTAGCGGGATTAGGGCGTCGCGCCAGTCAGTCAATTGTTGAAATGATTTACGTCTCACGCAGGCTGATCATGGGCCAGCCGCGTTCGACCGCATGACTCGCCAGCGCCTCATCCGGATCCACCGCCACCGGATGATCCACCTGATTGAGTAACGGCAGATCATTATGCGAGTCGCTATAGAACCAGCTGCCGGCCAGATCATGGCCAGTTTCCGCCAGCCATTCGCTGAGTCGGGCCACTTTGCCTTGCTGGAAACAGGGAATGCCGACTGAACGACCGGTATAGCGCCCGTCGCTGAATTCGGCTTCGGTCGCCAGCAGGTGGGCGACGGCTAACCGTTCCGCAATCGGTGCGGTGATGAAGCGGTTGGTGGCGGTGATGATCAGCAGCGTATCGCCAGCGATTCGATGGCGATCCAGCAGCGCGGTTGCTTTGGGCAGCAGGATCGGGCCGATTTTTTCCTCAATGAACTGCGCCCGCCACGCCAGCAGATCGGCCAGTGGATGCTCGGCCAAGGGTTTGAGCATGAAGGCCAGAAAGGCGCGAATATCCAGGGTTCCGGCCCGGTACTCGTCATAAAACCGCTGATTTTCCTGCTCATGGCGTTCACCATCCACCAGGCCGCGCTCGGCCAGGAATTGGCCCCACAGATAGTCGCTGTCACCGCCAATCAGGGTATTGTCGAGATCAAAAATTGCCAGACTCATGCGTGGTCCGCCTTATCCAGGAAGCCATGCTGGCGGAGTTTTTTCCGTAATGTCCCACGATTGAGGCCGAGAATGGCGGCCGCCTTGGTCTGGTTGCCATCGACAAAGGCCATGACGGTCTCCAGCAGCGGCGCTTCCACTTCGCTTAACACCAGATCGTAGAGATGGGTGGGGGCCTGTCCACCCAGGTTGTGAAAGTAGATGCGCAGGCTCTCGCGCACCTGGTCGCGCAATGGCGTAGCGGGCAGCAGATCGTCCAGAGGTTCGGACTGGGGGATGCTCATGCGGCCAGGCGCTCCTTGTTCGCCAGAGGGTTGAAAAACGCGCGGGCCAGGGTGAGTTGTTCATGGCTGCACTCGCTGGAATTCACCCGCGCCCGGAAGGCGGCGGCATTCGGCCAGGGTCGGCTATACCAGCCCAGGTGTTTGCGAGCAATGCGAACCCCGGCGGTTTCGCCATAAAACGCATACAGGCTGTGCAGATGTTCTGCGACCCAGTGGCTGATTTCAGCCCACTCCGGCGGCGGCAGCCGCTCGCCGGTCGTTAAATAATGGGCGATCTCGCGAAACAGCCACGGCTGGCCTTGGGCGGCGCGCCCGATCATCACAGCATCGGCGCCGGTCTGTTCCAGAACCCGGCGGGCTTGTTCCGGGCTGTCAATATCGCCGTTGGCAATGACCGGAATGCTGACCGCCTGCTGGATAGCGCGGATGGCGGCGTAATCCACCGGACCGGTGTAACCACAGGCGCGGCTGCGGCCATGCACCGTCAGGGCGGCCACGCCGGCTTGCTCCGCGATCCGGGCGATAGCGACGCCATTGCGATGTTCCAGATCCCAGCCGGTGCGGATTTTCAGCGTCACTGGCGCAGTCACTGCGTTCACGACGGCGTCCAGAATCCGCCCAACCAACGCCTCGTCGCGCAACAGGGCCGCGCCGGCCTGCGTCCCACAGACCTTTTTGGCCGGACAGCCCATGTTGATATCGATGATCTGCGCCCCGCGCTCGACGTTCAACCGGGCGGCTTCAGCCATTTGCTGCGGGTCCGCGCCAAGAATTTGCACGCTGCGCGGTCCCGGTTCGCCAGCGTGATCCAGCCGCAGGCGAGTCTTGCGGTTATCCCAGAGCCGGGTATCCGCGCTGACCATCTCCGCCACCGCCAGACCCGCGCCGAGTCGTCGGCACAGTTGCCGGAATGGCCGGTCGCTGACGCCAGCCATCGGCGCCAGAAAGACGGGTGGAAACAGGGAATAGGGACCAAGCTGCATGAACGTGCGGGGGCGTTGCGCGGCGGAAAGGGCAGTCATCATACCGGAATGCCACTGGGCGATGAACCGGGGTTTTATTGATTCCAGTCAACTTTTATGGTTTTTTTAGCCTGGCGCACCTTTTGGGCAGGGACTGGCCGTCTCCCGGATTGGGGGCGCGTTTGGAAGCAGGCGGCCGGTCGCTGGAACCGGCTCAGCGCCCGGCCTCCCGTCGCCGCCCTTCCAGCAATACCCAATCCTCGCGTTGCCGGCGAGGGCCGAAGATAAAATCCCGGTTAAACACGGCGTGCACAGCGTCGGCGTGGGCTTCGAGGATGCCAGCCAGCGCCAGCCGTCCCCCCGGTTTGACCCGTCGGGCCAGCTCCGGCGCCAACCGAATCAGCACCCCGGCCAGAATATTGGCGATCAGGATATCCACCGTGAGCGTCGCCGGCAGTTCGGCGGGATCAGCCAGTTCGATGCGATCCTCAACCTCGTTTTCGGCGGCGTTGTCATCGCTGGCCATCAGCGCCTGCGGATCAATATCCACCGCCCAGACCCGTTGTGCGCCCAGTTTGGCGGCGGCGATCGCCAAAATCCCGGAACCGCAGCCGTAATCGAGCAGGGTTTGCCCGCACAAATCCGCACTGTCCAGCCATTCAAGGCAGAGCGCGGTGCTGGGATGCGCACCGGTGCCGAAAGCCAGGCCAGGGTCGAGCCGGATATTGACGGCTTCCGGATCAGGCGGCGTCTGGCAGGTCGGGCAAATCCACAGCCGCCGCCCAAAGCGCATCGGGTGAAAGTGATCCAGCCAGGCCCGCACCCAGTCCCGTTCCTCCAAAGCGGTCAACCGGCATTCTGGCAAGTCCGCCGTGTGCAGAAACCGTCGCAACTGCTTTTTGACCACCTCGATATCGGTCTGGGCGTCGAACAGGCCAGTGATGCGGGTATGCGTCCACAGCGGCGTTTCGCCTGGAGCCGGCTCCAACACCGGCTGATCGCCGGCGTCCTCCAGCGTGACGGCTAACGCCCCGGCTTGGAGCAAGGCGTCTTCCAGTTGTTCAGGCGCGTGGTCGAGGGCTTCAAGGGTCAGTTGCAGCCAGGGGGCAATAGCGTCATCGCTCATGAGCATCGGGGTCTGTGGGTTGGATGAAGTTCTGTCCAGTCTGCCGATCGCCAAAGCCCTTGATCAGCGCAATGCATTTGCTCAGAAGAGCATCAGCGGCGAGGCGTCATTCCCGCCAAGCAAGCATTCAATCCGCTCTCCCCCAATCCCTCTCCCGCAAGCGGGTGAGGGGAGTGAACACAACAACAGTGAGGGGAAAGTCAGCGGCTTTCAAGCAACTGCTTTTCGAGATAGTGGATATCAGCGCCGCCATCGAGAAACCGGGCGTCGCCGAGAATGCGCCGATGGAGCGGCGCATTGGTCTTAATGCCTTCAATCACCAGCTCCGCCAAGGCTCCGCGCATCCGGGCGATGGCGACCTCGCGGGTTTCGCCATGAGCGATCAGCTTGCCGATCATCGAGTCATAATTTGGCGGCACCCGGTAACCGTTATACAGGTGCGAATCGACTCGGATGCCCGGCCCGCCAGGTGGATGGTACTGGCTCACCAGCCCTGGCGAGGGCGCGAAGCTTTCCGGGTCTTCCGCATTCAGCCGGCACTCCAGGGCATGACCGCTGATCCGAATATCGGTCTGGCGGTAACCAAGCGGCAGGCCAGCGGCAATCCGCAATTGTTCCTTGACGATGTCTACGCCGCTAATCAGTTCGGTGACCGGATGCTCGACCTGCACCCGGGTGTTCATTTCAATGAAATAGAACTCGCCGTCCTGGTGCAGAAACTCGAAAGTTCCCGCGCCGCGATAGCCAATCCGCTGGCAGGCATCCACGCACACCTGACCGATCCGGCGACGTTGCTCCGGAGTGATGCCGGGGGCGGGCGCTTCTTCAATCACTTTTTGGTGGCGCCGCTGCATTGAACAGTCGCGTTCGCCGAGATGAATGGCGTGACCGTGGGTATCGGCCAGCACCTGAATTTCAATGTGACGTGGATGCTCCAGGTACTTTTCCATGTACACGGTCGCGTTGCCGAAGGCCGCCTGCGCCTCGCTGCGGGTCAGATCGAGGGTGGTCAGCAGCGCCGCCTCGCTATGCACGACCCGCATCCCGCGCCCGCCGCCGCCGCCGGACGCCTTAATGATGATTGGGTAGCCGATCTGGTGGGCGATCCGCAACGTTTCCTGGGCGTCGTCGCCGATCGGTCCATCGGAGCCGGGGACGCAGGGGACGCCGGCCTCCTGCATCGCTCGGATCGCTGACACCTTGTCGCCCATCAGCCGGATGGTTTCCGGTTTCGGGCCGATGAAGATGAAGCCGCTTTGCTCAACCCGTTCGGCGAAATCGGCGTTTTCCGACAGGAAGCCATAGCCGGGATGAATCGCCACCGCATCGGTCACTTCGGCGGCGCTGATGATCGCCGGCATATTCAAATAGCTGTCGGCGGCAGGCGGCGGCCCGATGCAGACCGTTTCATCCGCCAGGCGGACGTGCTTGAGGTCCCGATCCACTGTGGAATGCACGGCGACGGTGCGGATGCCGAGTTCCCGGCAGGCCCGCAGAATCCGCAGGGCGATTTCCCCCCGGTTGGCGATCACCACTTTGTCCAGCATAGCGGGGTTATTCAATGATCAGCAGCGGCTGATCGTACTCAATCGGCTGGCCAATTTCGGCCAGAATGCGCGTTACCGTGCCGTCGCGATCGGCTTCGATCTGATTGAACATCTTCATCGCCTCAATAATGCAGACCGTATCGCCCACCTTGACCTGCTGGCCGATTTCGACAAAGGGTTTGGAGCCGGGCGCAGCGGAGCGGTAAAAGGTGCCGACCATCGGCGAGCGCAGAATGTGGCCCTTGATCGGTTCTGGTTCCGGGGCGACGAGCAGGGGATTGGCAACCGGCGATGGCGCGGGTTGTGGCGGTGGACCATAACCAGGCGTGGCCCAGACCGGCGGCGTCATCGTCATGGCGGCGCCGCCGTGCGGATGGCGGCTGATCCGCACTGAATCCTCGCCCTCCTTGATCTCGATTTCGGAAATGCCGGAATGCTCCAGCAGATCAATCAATTTCTTGATTTTACGAATATCCATTGGCATGGCGGCGGCTACCGGCGCGGGGTGGCGAGATAATGATCAGCGGCCCGCAGCGCCAGTTCGTAGCCTTGCACGCCCAGTCCGCTGATGACCCCGATGGCGATGTCGGAGAGATAAGAGTGGTGGCGAAACGGCTCGCGGGCAAACACGTTGGACAAATGCACCTCGATAAACGGAATGCCGACGCCAAGCAGGGCGTCGCGCAACGCGACGCTGGTGTGGGTGAACGCGGCGGGATTGATCAGAATAAAGGCGATGTCTTCGGCGCGGGCGGCATGAATCCGGTCGATCAGGGCGTATTCAGCGTTGCTCTGGAAGCAGCTCAGCTCGTGCGGCCCCAGATTCCGGGCCAATGCCATACAGCGCTGTTCGAGGTCGGCGAGGGTCGCCGCACCGTAAATTCCCGGTTCGCGGGTTCCCAACAGGTTCAGGTTGGGACCATTGAGTAGCAGCAGTTTTGCCATAATATCGGGAAAGTCGTTCGCGCCAGCCAGTGAAGGGACGCGATTTTGCATGAAGCTCAAGGCGTTGTCGATGCGCGATCCGGCGGTTCGTTGCCGAAAGGGATAGAGAAAGAAACATGGCCCTGTTCCCCAAGCGACGCCCCTGCCTATGATCTGGACGGTTCCAACTTTTACTTACGTTCGCGCTTAGTTAAGGGAAATGCGTTTTCCTTAACTTCACTTTCACTTTTCGTCATTCCCGCGTATGCGGGAATTCAGTCACTCGTTGAAAACGAATGGATATCCGCCCTCGCGGGTATGACGGGAAAAGGTAGGTCAGCGAACGTCCTGATTTAAAAGGCGCCGTAAGCTGGCGCAAACCGGCTTTTCAGAACTTCATCTCCTCGAAGAACTTCTTGACGCCATCCAGCCAACTGCCTTCCTGCGGGGTGTGCTGCTTGCCGCCCGCTTCCATCGACTCCGCCAGTTTCTGCAACAGCTCTTTCTGCTCCTTGGTCAGGTTAACCGGGGTCTCGACCACCACCCGGCACAGCAGATCGCCCGTCGCCCCGCCACGCACTGGCTTGACGCCCTTGCCGCGCAGTCGGAACACTTTGCCAGTCTGGGTTTCCGGCGGGATTTTCAGGCTAACCCGCCCATCCAGGGTCGGCGCTTCCAATTCTCCACCCAGCGCCGCCGCCGTAAAGCTGATCGGCACATCGCAATACAAGTCACTGTCTTCACGGGTGAAAATCGGATGCGGCTTGACCCGAATCTGCACATACAGATCGCCCGCCGGCCCGCTCTGCTCGCCGGCCTCGCCTTCCCCGGACAGGCGGATGCGGTCGCCATTATCGACCCCGGACGGCACTTTGACCGACAGGGTTTTCTGCTCCTCGACCCGGCCAGCGCCCCGACAGGTCTCGCACGGCTCAGGAATAAAGGTGCCGCGGCCCTGACAACGTGGGCAAGTCTGCTGGATCGAAAAGAATCCCTGCTGCATCCGCACCTGGCCCACACCCCGGCAGGTCGGACAAGTGGTCGGCTTGGTGCCAGGCTTGGCGCCCGTCCCGGCGCAGGTCGTACAGCTCACCTGGGTCGGCACCCGGATTTTGGCGGTGGTGCCGAATACCGCTTCTTCGAGCGTCAAATCCAGGGTGTAGCGCAGGTCAGCGCCCCGATAGCCCTGTTGACCGGCGCCGCTGCGTCCGGCGCCGAAAATGTCACGGAACACCCCGCCGAAAATGTCGCCCAGATCGGCCGCATTACTGAAACCGCCGGCGCCGCCGCCCACCGAATGATCCACTCCAGCATGGCCAAACTGGTCATAAGCGGCCCGTTTGCGCTGATCGCTCAGTACTTCATAGGCTTCCTTGGCTTCCTTGAATTTTTCCTCCGAGACCTGATCGCCGGGGTTGCGATCCGGGTGATGTTTCATCGCTAACCGCCGGTACGCCTGCTTGACTTCGGCTTCGCTGGCGTTGCGGCTCAGATTGAGGGTTTCGTAATAATCGCGCTTGGACATGGTTTTACGTTTACGGGCATTCGCCGGGTTGTGCCTGTCAGAAACCAAAAATCCGGGAACACGTCTCGTGTCCCCGGATTCACAGTCTATCGCAACCGAAACCGTTACTTCTTCACTTCCTCAAACTCGGCATCGACGACGCCATCATCCGCCGGCTTGTGACCGCCGCCCGGTCCACCTGCGCCACCTTCCGGCCCGCCGCCTTCCGGCCCGCCGCCGGTCTGGGCGTACACCCGTTCCGCCAGCTTGCCCGCCGCCTCGCCAAGAGTCCGGGTCTTGGCTTCAATGGCGCTCTTGTTGTCAGTCTTGGCGGCCGTTCGCAGATCGCTAATCGCCGCTTCAATCGCCGACCGTTCGCTGCCCTCGACCTTGTCGCCCAGATCGCGCAGGGTCTTCTCAGTGGCGTGGATCAGGTTTTCGGCCTGATTGCGGACGTTGACCAGTTCGTGGAACTTCTTGTCTTCCTCAGCGTGGGCCTCGGCATCGCCGACCATCCGCTTGATCTCGGCCTCGGACAGTCCGGACGACGCCTTGATCACGATCCGGTTTTCCTTACCGGTGGCCTTGTCCTTGGCCGACACATGCAGAATGCCGTTAGCGTCGATATCGAAGGTGACTTCGATCTGCGGCACGCCACGCGGGGCCGGCGGAATATCCTGTAAGTCGAACTTGCCGAGCGACTTGTTGGCCGAGGCCATCTCGCGCTCGCCCTGCATCACATGCACAGTGACGGCGGTTTGATTATCGTCAGCGGTCGAGAAGGTCTGCTGGGCCTTGGTCGGAATGGTGGTGTTCTTCTCGATCAGCTTGGTCATCACCCCGCCGAGGGTTTCGATGCCCAGGCTCAGCGGCGTCACGTCGAGCAGCAGCACGTCCTTGACCTGCCCGCCGAGCACCCCGCCCTGAATCGCGGCGCCCACCGCCACTGCTTCATCAGGATTCACGTCCTTGCGCGGCTCCTTGCCGAAGAACTCGCGCACCTTCTCCTGCACCTTGGGCATCCGGGTCTGACCGCCGACCAGCAGCACATCATCGATCTGGCCGATGCTCAACCCGGCATCCTTGAGCGCGGTGCGGCACGGACCCATGGTTTTATCGACCAAATCCTCAACCAGCGATTCCAGCTTGGCGCGGGTCAGCTTCAGATTCAGATGCTTTGGTCCGCTCTTGTCCGCAGTGATGTAGGGCAGATTGATCTCGCTCTGCTGACTGGAGGAGAGTTCGATCTTGGCTTTCTCCGCCGCTTCCTTGAGCCGTTGCAGCGCCAGCGGATCGCTGGTCAGGTTAATGCCGCTTTCCTTCTGGAACTGCTCAATCAGGTAATCGATGATCCGCTTATCGAAGTCCTCGCCGCCGAGAAAGGTGTCGCCGTTGGTCGATAGCACCTCAAACTGCTTCTCGCCGTCCACTTCCGCGATCTCGATGATCGAAACATCGAAGGTGCCGCCGCCCAGGTCGTAAACCGCAATTTTGCGATCCTTGGCGCTGGACTTATCCATGCCAAACGCCAGCGCCGCCGCCGTCGGCTCGTTGATGATCCGCTTCACTTCCAGCCCGGCGATCCGCCCGGCGTCCTTGGTGGCCTGGCGCTGGCTGTCGTTAAAGTAGGCCGGGACCGTGATCACCGCCTCGGTGACCGGGTGGCCAAGATAATCCTCGGCGGTCTTCTTCATCTTCATCAGCACCCGCGCTGAAATTTCCGGCGGGGCCATTTTCTTGCCGTGCGCCTCGACCCAGGCATCGCCATTCTCGTTCTTGACGATGTTGTAGGGGACGAGGTTGATGTCCTTCTGCACCTCCGGCTCAGTGAACCGGCGGCCAATCAGACGCTTGACCGCGAACAGGGTATTGTGCGGATTGGTGACCGCCTGCCGCTTGGCCGGCTGGCCGACGGTGATTTCTCCATCCTCCATGAAGGCGACGATGGACGGCGTGGTCCGGTCGCCTTCACTGTTCTCAATCACCCGTGGCTTACCGCCTTCCATAATTGCGACGCAGGAATTGGTGGTGCCCAAGTCAATGCCGATAATTGTGCTGGTGCTCATTGGCTACGCTCTCTGAACTCGAAATCTGGTGGTTAAGTCTTTTGCCTTGGTCTTGAAGGTGGGGGCGGCGCAACAAGTTTTCAATGGGGG
>JAJHPN010000005.1 GCA_020890855.1 Candidatus Contendibacter sp.
ACCGCATAGGCGATCGGCGAGCCGGTGACAACCGGCAGAACGGCGTGGACCACGGAGCCAAAGAGCACCCCGAGCAACGCACCGACGAAAAGCGTCGGGGTGAAAGCCCCGCCGACAGCCCCCGAGCTATGCGTCGCTGCGGTCGCGAGCATCTTCAGCGCCATCACGGTCAACCAGACTTTGGCGGATGCTGATCCACCCGTCGCCGACCGCGACGGCTTCCATGTAGTCGGTCGTCTTGCGCCCGCGGAGCCGCGCCCCGATCTGCTCCAGGATCAATCCTGCCACCAAACCGCCGACTGCCGGCAACAACAGCCGCGGCCAAGGCGACAGGCCCAGTGCCATCATCACCAAACTGCCGCTGTGACCAACCAGCAGCCATTCCAAACCGTGGATCCCCTCGCGAAACAGCACCGTGACCAAGGCGCCGAGGAGTCCGACCAGCGCCGCCAGCAGCAACAAGACGAGATCGCCTTCCTTCAAGACAAGCAGGAAAGGGGCATGCCGGGACGGCGATGCCGCTGCTTCGGTAGAAGCGCCGAGATCCGCAGTGGCCGCCGCGTCGGACTGCTCCGGCTCTGGTGCCGTCGCCCGCGCCCTCTGTCGAACCAGTGAAGCAGCCAGCAACCCGAGCACCAACGGAATCAGGAGCCAAGCTGATGCAAGCGGACCCTCGGGCAGTTGCAGCAGTGCCTCGCCGCTCTCGGCGTGAGCGGTCCCTCCGGCAAGGGTCGGAGCCGGTCCGGGCGGATCCGACGGGCAGGAGGAGGTTTTGTCGATGATTTGACCCGTTTCGATCGATGGGGATGGGCTGGTCGTGGTCGTCGCTGGTGCTTGTGGTGGGGGTTGCGTCGGCCCTGGAACGGTGGGCGGGAAAACCTCCGATACCGACGGCGTCGGCGAAGGCTGAGGCAACTGATCCGGCTCGGGGATCACTGGCGCCAGCGCGGCTTCAGGCATCGGGGCGTCCACCGATCTAGCCGCCGGACACGTCAACGGTTGCCCGCTGCGGCGATGCTCCGCCGAGCCGTCGCCGCATCCCGCGCCCTGATGCGTTCCGCCAACGGTGCCCACAGCACCGCACCGACGCGCAAGACCCCGTTGACGTTGCACGAAGGCGAGGCCGCCTCCGGGTTGGCCTCCAGCAGGGCGAGGATCACCTGATCGCCAGCAATTCCCGGTCTTCTTATTAATTCTGGTTTTCAATAGGTTTATTGTAACTACCTACGTAACTACTCAGGTCTACCTCTACAGAAAACGCGAGATAAAACAGAATGTTAAAACTCGCGCTCGCACGGGATGATCCGAACGCATTCAGCAAGTTTTTGATTTATAAAAGGCCGATCCTTTCAGGCAGGTCGCTTAAGCACCAAGAATTACCGTAACTTCTGTTTAATTTTCAGCTAGTTAAGATGACCTGAGTAGTTACCTACCTACTAGCAATGGTTCGGACAGTTTTGATTTTTCAAAAACCCAAGCAGATCAGGCGGAAGAGAGTTTGCCGTTTTGGGTAAGCCTGTGAAACCCCTTGAAAAGTCAAGAATTCGGGGCCAAATATCAATAAAATAATTAAACATATTAACTAGGTTCTGTTGACTTTTCATCGTAACCAAATCAGTACAGCGGCGAATTGGATAAAATTCAAAAAGCGACGAACCGTTTTATCGAATCGGGAAAAGACCCGGCGAAACTGTTTGAGCTTACCGAT
>JAJHPN010000330.1 GCA_020890855.1 Candidatus Contendibacter sp.
TACTTGATGCTGTCGCCAATCCGGCTGCAATGGCCGTTAAAGGTGATGCAGTCCAGGTTCATCCAGATGAAAAACGCCTTGCCGATCAGATTTCCTTCCGGCAATGGCCCCCATACCCGGCTGTCGCTGCTGTTGTCGCGGTTGTCGCCCATCACGAAATAGTGGCCATCCGGCACCTGATATTCCCAAGCAACGGCGCCATTCAGATCCTGTTGTAGCTGAAGGCCCGGTCTGCGCCCGTCGGCCTGGATTTGAATGCGATGGCTAACCTGTCCCAACTGCTCAACAAACTGCTGATAACCCGGCTTGGCGGGATCAGCAGGCAATGGCGTCAATAGCGCCGGCTGGCCGTTGATGAACAACTGCTGGTTCCGGTACTCCAGCCGGTCGCCGGGCAGGCCGACGACCCGTTTGATATAGGCCACGGCAGGGTCGCGCGGATAACGGAACACCACCACCTCGCCCCGCGCCGGCTGGCTGCCGCCAAAAAACTTGGTGTTCAGCACCGGCAGGCGCAAACCGTAGGAAAATTTGTTGACCAGGATAAAATCGCCATTGAGCAGGGTGGGCACCATTGAATCCGATGGAATCCGGAATGGCTCGATAATGAACGAGCGCAGCACCAGCACCGCCAGGATGACCGGAAAGAACGACTTGGATAGGTCGACATACCATGGCAGGCGCGCCATCGCGGCAGGCATTGCCTTGGCGTCGTTGACCACAGCCGCGGCGCGGCGCGGGGCCAACACCAGCGTATCCAGCAACCAGACGCCGCCGGTCAGTCCCGTCAGCGCCACCAGCACCGCAGCAAAATCAATATTCATAGGCATCTCACGAGTTCTTGTCCATTTGCAGCACAGCCAGAAAGGCGTCCTGCGGGATTTCTACCTTGCCGACCTGCTTCATCCGCTTCTTGCCGGCCTTCTGCTTTTCCAACAACTTGCGTTTGCGGGTCACATCGCCGCCGTAGCACTTGGCGATGACGTTTTTACGCAACGCCTTGACTGTGGTCCGGGCGATGATTTGGCTGCCAATCGCCGCCTGAATCGCCACCTCAAACATCTGTTGCGGAATCAATTGCTTGAGCTTGACCGCCAGATCGTGGCCCCGACGCTGGGCTTGGTCGCGGTGAACGATAGCCGACAGCGAGTCCAGCCTTTCGCCATTGATCAGCACATCCAGCCTGACCAGCGGCGCCGCCTGGAAGCGCTCAAAGCTGTATTCAAATGAGGCGAAGCCGCGACTGACCGATTTCAGCCGGTCGAAAAAGTCCATCACCACTTCGCTCATCGGCAACTCAAAACTCAGCTGCACCTGGCTGCTGGTGTAATGCAAGCCGCGCTGCGCTCCGCGCTTTTCGATGCACAAAGTGATGATCGCGCCCAGATGCTCTTGCGGGGTCAGAATGTGGGCGACGATGATCGGTTCGCGCACTTCAGCGATTTCATTGACCGGCGGCAACTTGGCGGGATTATCGATCTTCAGTGTTTCACCGGCGGCGGTCAGGACTTCGTAGACCACAGTCGGCGCGGTGGTGATCAGATCGATGTGGTATTCCCGCTCCAGGCGCTCCTGGACGATCTCCATGTGCAGCAGGCCCAAAAAGCCGCAACGGAAACCGAAACCCATCGCCTGCGAAGTTTCTGGCTCAAAATACAAGGAAGCGTCGTTCAGCCGCAGTTTCTGCAAGGCTTCGCGCAGGTTGCC
>JAJHPN010000003.1 GCA_020890855.1 Candidatus Contendibacter sp.
TCATTGCCGAATTACGCGAGGTCATGGAAGAAGAATTTGCCGATCTGATCAGTTCCTTTCTGAATGATCTGCCGGTTCAGCTCGATCTGATCCAGGAGGCCATCGCCCGGAGCGACGCGGTCGATCTTTACCGCATTGCCCACAAGTTCAAATCCAGTTGCGGCAGCCTCGGCGCGATGCGACTGGCGGAACTGTTCCGGCGGCTGGAGCAAGCCGGGCGGCAGAATGCGCTGGAAGGAATTGCTGAAGTGCTGGCTGAAACCCGGGGGATCGCTCAGGAAACCGTGACTCAGTTGGTCGCCATGTTGTGAGCGTGGCTTTATGCGGTTCGCCGCGCAGATCGGGCGACCTCCGGCGCTTGAAACACTACTCATGGCTATGCACTACCGCGCTACTCTGGCTGGATACCCGCTCTCTTTTCCGCTTCCCTGCTTCCCGTTATTTCCCATGACTGACGCTTTCCTGATCGCCGGCATTGACGAAGCCGGGCGCGGTCCGCTGGCCGGACCGGTGATGGCCGCCGCCGTTATCCTCGATCCGGCCCGGCCCATTGCCGGTCTGGCCGATTCCAAAATCCTCAGCGCTACCCGTCGTGAGCAACTGGCGGTGGAAATTCGCGCCCAAGCGCTGGCCTGGGCATTAGGCCGGGCCGAAGCCGCGGAAATCGATCAGATCAATATCCTGCAAGCGACCCTGCTGGCGATGCAGCGGGCGGTGGCAACGTTGGGCATTGCGCCAGACCATGCGCTGGTGGACGGCAATCGCTGCCCGACGCTGGCCTGTTCCTGCCAGGCCATCATCAAGGGCGACGTCACCGAACCGGCAATCAGCGCGGCCTCGATTCTGGCTAAGACGGCGCGGGACGCTGAATTGCGCCAATTGGATGCGCGTTATCCACAATACGGCTTCGCTCGCCACAAGGGCTATCCGACCGCCGCCCACCGCGAAGCCCTGCGCCGCTATGGTCCCTGTCCCGAACATCGCCGCTCCTTCGCGCCGGTCGCCGCCGCGCTGCAATCTGGCGTCCGTGAGGAATGACCATGCCCGCGCCGTTTGTCCACTTACGCCTGCATACCGAATATTCACTGGTTGATGGGCTAATCCGGATCAAGAGTCTGGTCAGGCAGGTCGCCGCGGCCGGAATGCCGGCGGTGGCGGTGACCGACATGAGCAACCTGTTCGCCCTGATCAAGTTTTACAAGGCGGCGCTGGGGGTCGGGATCAAGCCCATCGTCGGGGTTGACGCCTGGGCGCGGCGGCCTGATGAGCCGTCAGCGCGATTGACGCTGCTCTGCCAGAACCTGGATGGCTACCGAAATCTGACCCGACTGGTGAGCCGGAGTTATCTGGAAGGGCAACAGCGCGGTATTCCGACCCTGGACTTCGCCTGGCTGGAAGGCAATACCGCCGGTTTGATCGCCTTATCGGGCGGACGCGATGGCGAGATCGGCCAGGCTTTGCTGAACGACCGGCTGGAGCAGGCCGAAATCTGGCTGGCGGATTGGCGACGGTTGTTCCCGGAACGGTTTTATCTGGAAGCGCAGCGCACCGGGCGCCCGCAGGAGGAAGAGTATCTGGAAGCGGTCGTTGCGCTGGCTGAGGCGACGGGCGCGCCGCTGGTGGCGACCAATGAAGTCTGCTTTCTTCAGCGGGAGGATTTCGAGGCGCACGAGGCGCGGGTGTGCATTTATGGCGGCGCAACCCTGGATGATCCGCGTCGCCCGCGTCGCTATAGCGATCAGCAGTATTTACGCACCCCGGCGGAAATGGCCGAGTTGTTTGCTGATTTGCCGGAGGCGCTGGAAAACAGCGTTGAAATTGCCCGCCGCTGCAATTTGCAACTGGAATTGGGCAAGAATGTTTTACCGGATTTTCCGACTCCGGAAGGCATGAGTCCCGATGCCTATTTTGTCACCCAAGCCCGCGCTGGACTGGAACGGCGCCTGCAAAAACTGCTGAATCCGGTCGCCCCGGATTTTGCCGATCGCCGCCGCCCCTATGATGAACGCCTGGAGCAGGAACTGGGCGTCATTATGCAAATGGGTTTCCCCGGTTATTTCCTGATCGTCGCTGATTTTATTCAATGGGCGCGGGATCATGGCGTTCCGGTCGGGCCAGGTCGGGGTTCCGGCGCGGGTTCCCTGGTCGCTTACGCACTGGGCATTACTGATCTGGACCCTTTGGCTTATGACCTGCTGTTTGAGCGGTTTCTGAATCCGGAACGAGTGTCGATGCCCGATTTTGACATTGATTTCTGCATGGAAGGCCGCGACCGGGTGATTGAGTATGTGGCGCAGCGTTATGGCCGCGACCGGGTTTCGCAAATTGCTACGCATGGCAGCATGGCGGCCAAGGCGGTGGTGCGGGATGTCGGTCGGGTTTTGGGTCATCCCTACGGTTTTGTGGATCGGATCGCCAAGCTGATTCCCTTTGAACTGGGGATTACGCTGGACAAGGCGATTGAGCAGGAAGCGGAATTGCGCCGGCTGTATGAGCAGACCGAAGACGTGCGGACGCTGATTGATCTGGCCCGCAAACTGGAAGGATTGGCGCGGAATGTCGGCAAACATGCGGGCGGGGTGGTGATTGCGCCTTCGCAATTGACCGATTACGCGCCGCTTTACCGGGAACAGGATGATTCCAGCCTGATCACCCAATTCGACAAGGATGACGTGGAAGCGGCCGGACTGGTGAAATTCGATTTTTTAGGCTTGCGGACGCTGACCATTATTGACTGGGCATTGCAGACGGTGAATCAGCAACGCGAAACCGTCGGTGAACCGCCGCTGGATATTTCGACCATTCCATTAGTCGATCCGCCCACCTTTGCCTTATTGAAGCGTTATCAGACCACGGCGATCTTTCAGTTGGAATCCAGCGGGATGAAGGATTTGATTCGCCGCCTGCAACCCGACTGTTTTGAAGAGATCATCGCATTGGTGGCGCTGTTTAGGCCAGGGCCGCTGCAATCAGGGATGGTGGACGATTTTATCGACCGCAAGCATGGTCAGGCCCGGATTGAATACCCGCATCCCTCGCTCGCCGCTATTCTCAAACCGACCTATGGCGTCATTCTTTACCAGGAACAGGTGATGCAAATCGCCCAGGTGTTGGCCGGCTACAGTCTGGGCGGCGCGGATTTACTCCGGCGGGCGATGGGTAAAAAGAAACCGGAGGAAATGGCCAAGCAGCGTTCAGTCTTCGTGCAGGGCGCGGTAAATCGTGCGGTCGAGGAGGAAACCGCCAGTTATATTTTCGATCTGGTCGACAAGTTTTCCGGCTATGGTTTCAACAAGAGCCATAGCGCTGCTTATGCGCTGGTTTCTTATCAAACAGCCTGGCTGAAAGCCCACTATCCCGCCGCATTTATGGCGGCGGTCCTGTCTTCCGACATGGACAAGACGGATAAAGTCGTGGTGCTCATTGAGGAGTGCCGCCGGATGAAGCTGAAGATCGGGCCGCCCGCAATTAATGTCTCTGAATATCGCTTCACCGTTGGCGAATCCAGTGAAGTCCGTTACGGGTTGGGCGCCATTAAAGGTGTTGGCGAAGCAGCCATTGAAGGGCTGTTGGAAGAACGGCGGCGCGGTGGCCTGTTCCGCGATTTGTTTGATTTATGCCAGCGGGTTGATTTACGCAAACTCAATCGCCGGGTGCTGGATTCGCTGATTCGGTCCGGGACCCTGGACGATCTGGGTCCCAATCGGGCGACGCTGACGGCGCAATTGCCGGACGCCTTGCTCATGGCCGATCAGCATTCCCGCAATGACGCCGCCGGTCAGAACGATATGTTTGGGTTGGCGACGGTAGAGAAAACTTCAGCCCGGCCCTCGCCCATCGCCACGATGCCGGACTGGAGTGAAGAGGAGCGGTTGCGTGGTGAAAAGGAAACCCTGGGGATTTACCTGAGCGGTCATCCGATCACCCGACTGGCGGACGAACTGGCGGCGCTGCGGGTGACCCGGTTGGGCGATTTGACCGGCAATGGCGGAACCTCGCGCCGGGGCCATGACCGGTCGGTGCTGATCGCCGGACTGGTGATCAGCCTGCGAACTCGCAACGCCAACCGGGGCGGACGCATGGCCTTTATCACGCTCGACGATGGCAGCGGCCGGATCGAAGTTCGCCTGTTTGCCGAAGTGTATGAGCGGCACCGAAGCTTGATCGTTGAGGATGCTATTGTGCTGGTGATGGGGACGCTGGGCTGGGATGAGTTCAACCAGACCACCCGCCTGAACGTCGAACGAGTGCTGGATCTGGACGAAGTGCGGGCTGAATCTGCCCGGCGGCTGGTGTTGCAACTGGACGCCGCCCAGTGCGCGGCGGGGATCGTGCGCCAGTTGAATGCGGCGCTGGCGGAACATTGCCCCGAGGGGCGTTGTGCCGTTTGGGCGGAATATCACGGCAGCGGGGCGCGGGTTGAACTGGCGTTCGGGGCGCATTGGCGGGTCAAACCGGACGAGACGCTGCTCAAGCGGTTGCGGGAGTTGATCGGCGCTGACCGGGTGCGGCTGCGCTACGACACACCGGGGGCAGCGGATCGCGGCAGTCTGAATTGATTGAAATACCCCTGATTGAAATACCCCTGATGTTCCAACCTGATGCTCTAACCGGGAACCCCGTTACCGCAATGACCCGCCTTTCGCCGCCCGCTGTCGTCCCGCCTGCTCATCGCGCCCTGGCCGGGGTGCTGAACGCCCTTGGCTGTTTCACTTTCTGGGGGCTGTTTCCGATCTATTTCAAACTGCTCGAGCACGTTCCACCGCTGGAAGTGGTGGCGCATCGCATCCTCGGATCGGCATTGATCCTGCTGGCGCTGGTGGTGCTGCAAGGGCGGGGCCGGGCGCTGCTGACCGACTTTCGCAACCACCGCCGGCTTGGTTTCTACGCAATCACCAGTCTGCTGATTTCCGCTAATTGGCTGCTGTATATCTGGGCGGTGCAGCAGGGCCGGATTCTGGAAGCCAGCCTCGGCTACTACATTAACCCCCTGGTCAACGTACTGCTGGGCGTGTTGTTTCTGCGCGAACGGCTCAATGTGCGCCAATGGCTGGCGGTCGCCATTGCAGTGCTGGGGGTGCTGGCGCTGGTCATCGGTCAGGGCGTGCTGCCGTGGATCGCCCTGACTCTGGCGTTCAGCTTCGGCGGCTACGGGATGCTGCGGAAAAAGGCCGGTCTCAATCCGACGCTGGGGCTGGCGGTGGAAACGCTGTTGCTGGCCCCGGTCGCGCTGCTGTTTCTGGCGGCGCGGAGCGGTGGCGTCTTGGGTATGATCGACGGCCAGACCGATGCGCTGCTGCTGGCCGCTGGCCTGATCACGGTCGCGCCGTTGCTGATGTTCCTCGAAGCCGGCCAACGCTTGCGGCTATCCACAGTCGGGCTGATTCAATATCTGACCCCGACTCTGCAATTCCTGCTGGCGATAGTGATTTACCACGAACCGTTTACCGGGGTTCATCGGGTCACATTCGGCTGCATCTGGCTGGCGCTGGCGCTGTACAGCGGCGATGCCTGGGCGGGTCATCGCCGCACCGCGAACGCCAGGCCGGACTGAAAGTTTAACCGTCAGTGGTCTGCGCCAGTTCCCGCAGCACCGTCGTCGCATAAGCGCCAGCGGGTAACTGGAATTCCAGAATAGCAACGCCGGGTTCGGGCAGTTCCAGCCTTGCCTCCGCGACCAGCAAGCGCAAGGCCCGCCGTTCCTGCTGCAATCCCGCCGCCGGCAAGCCATCGCGGAAGATCGGCCATTCGTCCGCTACGGCTTCTTCCAGCGCCCGCGCCGCGCCGCTGCTCAATAACTCGCCCGCGCCCCACAATGGACCGGTCGGATGCAGATCGAAATCGGCCACTCGTTGCCGCAGGGCAGCGTCGCCTTCGCCGGCGGGAAAAATGCTGTGGCTGCCGGCCAGCATCAGCACTTCGCCGGGAATGAGCTGATTCCAGGTTCCCTCGCCGATCCGCCGCGCCAGCACCGCGTTAAACAGCGCCGACCGGGCGGCGGACAGATACAGGCCGCGCTGATGGCGGTCGCGCACCTTTTCCGTTCCGCCCAGCATCGCCTCGGCCTGGAGTAAATTGCCGGCGTCGCGCCCGAAACGCTGTTCGCCAAAGTAGTTGGGAACGCCCGCCGTCGCGATGGTTTGCCACCGCGCCGCCAGCACCGCCGGATCGCCGGCCAGATCGCGAATGGTGATGCGAAAGTGATTACTGCTCAACGCCCCGCGTCGCAGTTTGCGGGAATGGCGCACTGCCTCCAGCACCGTAAAATCGGGATGAATCGCGGTCCAGTCCGGGTCGGCCTTGCCGGGCAAGTGCACCGAAAACCATTGCTCGGTCACGGCGTGGCGATCTTTCAGTCCGGCATAGCTGACCGCGCCGGGCGCAACGCCAGCCCGTTCCGCCAGCCGTTTCCCTACCCAGTCAGTGTTAGCGCCGCATTTCCGCACCCACAGCCAGGCGTGTTCCCCCGCGCCGTCCAGTGGAAAATGGATTGCCTCGCGCACCTGAAAATCTTCAGGCGCAACGCGCAATCGGCCGCGCAACGGCGGCGAATCGTGAGCAAAAGGCAGGGCGATCATGCGTCAGTTCCCATAGTGAGGCGGCAAGAGTTCCGCAGTTTAACCGGCGGTGGAGGGTCAGCGGCGCAGTGGCGCGAGGCAATATGCTAGGCTTTTGCCTGGATTCGCATAACTGGGAGTTTCGCCATGTCTCAGCTCGCCTCGCGCCTGGCTTTTACCTTCCACGATTATCTGGAGTGGGAAAACCAACAGTCACAGCGCCATGAATTTATCCGTGGTGAAGTATTCGCCATGGCCGGCGGCACTGATGTGCATAATGAAGCC
>JAJHPN010000081.1 GCA_020890855.1 Candidatus Contendibacter sp.
TCCTGCAATTCTTCGGCAGTCAGGGTGCGATTGAGATAAGGCGCGGTGACTTTCGCCAATTCTTCAGCGCCAAAGACCGTATTCCCGATCAGATCAAAGCGGCGCACCCTGATCCGCTCGCGGGTGGACAGCGGTGACTCGCGGTCTGGCAACGATCCGGGAAAGTCCGGCGCCCCTGGCGCAGGCTCCGCATAATCCGGGGCTGCCAGGTTCCGTCCACCCGGATGCTGCTCCCAGAAATCAGTCTCCTGCGCCCCCGCCGCCAATGACAGTAACGCCAGCACACCCACTGCCGCCCGCCACGACCACGACCACCAATGACCATCAGCCTCAGTCAAATCAATCAACTCCTGAGCTTGATGGGCGCTGCAACGAATCACTGGGAGCATATGCGACCCTCAACCTTGGCCTCGGCGCTGATAGCCCGCTTCAGCCACCTCAGCAGCAGCAGGATGATCAACCCGGCCAGTCCAGCAATACTCGCGACCATCAGGAAAAACATCTCCTTGGGCATCTGTTCCCAGAATTGCCCCAGATAGCCGGCGGTGTAAGTGCCGACCGCCGAAGTCATGAACCAGACTCCCATCAGCATCGACACCATACGGGTCGGCGCCAGCTTGCTCACCAGCGACAGCCCCACTGGAGACAGATACAGTTCACCCATGGTTAGCACCCAGTTGAAGCCGATCAGCCAGAACATGCTGACCGGGGTGCCATCGACGGCGTATTCATCCGCCGGTGGAATCAGCACCAGATAGGCCGCACCCAGCAGAAAGCAACCCATGGCCATTTTGGTCGCCGAGGATGGTTCCCGGCCGCGCCGCGCCTGCCAGGCCCACAGTCCGGTAATCACCGGGGTAAACAGGAAGATGAACGCCGGATTGAGCGACTGGAACCAGGTCGCGGGCATTTCCCAGCCGAAAATATGCCGGTCGGTGTCCTGATCCGCCCATAAAGCAATGGTGTTGCCCTGCTGCTCATACGCCATCCAGAACAGCGTGGTGATCAGACAGATCGCCAGCAAGCCCCAAATCCGCTGCTTTTCATGACCGGCCAGCGCCTGATCCTGAACCGGCTCTGCCAACGCGGTTTGCCGCAGCAGCGGGTCCGGGGCCAGCCATCGTTGTCCCCACAGGTAAATGCCCAGTCCGATCACCATACCGACGCCCGCAGCGCCGAAGCCGTAGTGCCAGCCGTAAACCTCGCCCAGGGTGCCGCAGATCAGGGGCGACAGGAATGAACCAAGATTAATCCCCACATAAAAGATGCTGAATGCCCGGTCGCGGCGAGGATCGTCCGGAGGATAGAGCGCCCCGACCTGCGTGGAGATATTGGGCTTGAATGCGCCATTACCGAGAATCAGCAGCGCCAGCGCCGGAAAAAACAGCGCCTCGAACGCCATCACGAAGTGACCGACCGCCATTAGCACCCCGCCGATCATCACGGTCTTGCGCTGACCCAGCACCCGGTCAGCCAACAGCCCGCCGAAAAACGGGGTGAAATACACCAGCCCGGTGTACATCCCGTAAATGTGCGAGGCGTCAGCCTGGGAAAACATCAGTTGCTTGATCATGTAGTAGATCAGCAGCGTCCGCATCCCGTAATAGGAAAAACGCTCCCACATTTCGGTAAAAAACAGCACATACAGGCCCTTGGGGTGGCCCCATAAGGTATCGGCTGGCGAATTG
>JAJHPN010000006.1 GCA_020890855.1 Candidatus Contendibacter sp.
GCGGCAATGGTGGGCGCGGCGGATTGGATCGCTGGCGCAAGGCGGCTCTGGCTTGGCGGTTTGGGCCGAGTGCGGGCGCGAACGTCATGGGTGAGTTCTTCGGGGATTTCGCCGACAAAGCGGGAAAGTGACGGGTAATTTTCGCGACCGTACAGGGTGCGTTTTTCGGCATGGCAGAGATAGAGCTGCCGGCGGGCGCGGGTGACGCCGACATAGGCCAGCCGCCGTTCTTCTTCCAGTTGCTTCGGTTCCAGCGTCGACCGGCTGTGCGGGAACAGGCCCTCTTCCAGCCCGACCAGAAACACCACCGGGAATTCCAGCCCCTTGGCCATGTGCATGGTCATCAGTTGCACGCAGTCATCACCGGGCGAACCCTGGCCCTGCCCGGATTCCAGCACGGCGTGGGCGAGAAAGGCGTTCAGCCAGTCCGGTTCGTCGGGGTCAGTCCCGACCACTACCGGATCGGTGTGGGTGATGAAGTCGCTACAGGCGTTGACCAGTTCTTCGAGATTTTCGACCCGCATCTCACCCTTGTCGTCCTTGGCCTGTTCGTACATCGCCCGCAGACCACTGCCGGTAATGACGACTTCGGCCCGACCGGGCAACGGTTGGGCGCGGCTGTCGTGATCGAGCGTCTCGATCAGGTTCAGGAACCCGCGCACTGCGCTGGCGCTGCGCCCGCTCAGTCCGCCGCTGGTCAACAACTGCGCGGCGGCCTGCCACAATGACCCGCCTTGGGCGCGGGCGGTTTCGCGGAGGATGTCGATGGTGCGTTCGCCGATGGTCCGGGACGGGGTGTTAACCACCCGCTCAAAGGAGGGATCGTCGTTGCGGTTGGCGATCAGCCGCAAATAGGCCAGGGCGTCCTTGATTTCGGCGCGCTCAAAGAAGCGCAGCCCGCCGTAAATCCGGTAGGGGATCGCCATGCCGATCAGGGTTTCCTCGAAAATCCGCGACTGGGCGTTGGAGCGGTACAGAATCCCGGCATCGCGGTATTGACCGCCAGCGGCCACCCACTGCCGGATGCGCTCGACCACGAACCGCGCCTCATCACTTTCCGTGAAGGCGTTGTACACCTGAATCAGTTCGCCGTCGCCGGCGTCGGTCCACAGATTCTTGCCGAGTCGGACGGCATTATTGGCGATCAGCGCATTGGCGACCTTGAGAATGGCTCCGGTCGAGCGGTAGTTCTGTTCGAGGCAAATAGTTTTCGTGCCGGGGAAATCATCGGCGAATTTCTGAAGGTTCTCGACTTTTGATCCACGCCAGCCGTATACGCATTGATCGTCATCGCCGACGATGAACACATCGCTCCGATCTCCGGCCAGCAACCGCACCCACTGATACTGAATGGTGTTGGTGTCCTGGAATTCATCGACCAGGACGTGCTGAAAGCGCTCGCGGTAATGGGTCAGCAGATCGGGATGATCGCGCCAGAGTTCATAGGCCCGTAGCAGCAGTTCGCCGAAGTCCACCAGTCCGCCGCGCTCGCATTCCTGGTGGTAGGCGGCGTAAATGCGCTGGTTCTGGCGTTGAACCGGATTGCCGTTGTCGTTCAGATCGGCGGGGCGCTGACCTTCATCCTTGCAGCGGTTGATAAAGGCGGCGCACTGGGCGGGCGGCCATTTTTTGTCATCGACATTCAGCCCGCGCAACACCCGTTTCAGCAGCCGGGTCTGATC
>JAJHPN010000154.1 GCA_020890855.1 Candidatus Contendibacter sp.
AGGGTGGGAGGTTTACTTGATGGTCTGTTGCAATGCATCCAGCACCTGTTTGGCGCCAGTGGAGTCATCCGGTTGATCGCTGCTGTTGCGAACCAGCACCGTCGTTTGCTGGCCTTGACCGGCCAGCCGCACCCGATAACGGGTTCCTTGCGGCGGCGCATCCGGTTTGCCGCGCCAGAACGCCAACTTGGAAAACCAGCCGTCATCGCCCGCTTTCTGATTCTCCAGTTCTGGATCGCGGTACTCGACCACATACAAACCCTGGCTGCGGTTCTGCTCCTCGACCGCATAATTGCTGCCGTCCAGCGCCAGTCCGACCAGTCGCCAGGTGCGGGAATAATCTTCGTTGACGATCAACCGGTTCTCGCCGCCTTCCTGAACCAGGCGCACACGTGGTCCAGTCGCTGTCGCTGCCCTGGCTTGCTGCGCCTCGGCCCGTTTCTCCGACGCGCCCAGATAGACCGTCAACCGATTGAGCATTTCAGCTTCCAGTTCCGGATTGGAGGGCCGACGTTGCCAGATATAGGCGTTGCTGGAACTGGCGGTCGCGCCGCCAACAGCCACTTCCTCAACCCCGTAATGCGTGACATAAATCTCGGTGGTTTTGCCGTCGGCGGCCCGTTCCAGCCGGGTGCGAAACTTGTCGCGGGTCGGGGCTGAATACAGGATGTCGGCATATTTCTTCAGAATGCCGCGCAGGCCATCTTCAGGAATATCCGCGCGATTCTCCACCCAGTCGGTTTCCATGATGCCAATGGTCGGATCGTCGCGCTTCAGGTTGAAACCGGTGCTGATCCAGAACTCCCGGGTCTTGGGCCAGACCTGATCAGCCGGCGCCGTGACGATCAGCCAACGCTGGTTGCCGTCCTGTTGCACCGTGATGCCGGGTTGCGGCGGCAGTACGGTTTCAGCCTTTTTGGCTTGTGGTTGCGTCCCGCCGCGCTCCTTCGCGTAAGCCGATAGCTTGGCTGATCCAGTAGGATTGATCTCTGGCACCATCAGGGTGTCATCAATAGTGGATGCGGTGAGGTCAGGGGGAATTTCCAGCGGCTGCGCGACCGTGCTCTGCCGGTAATCGGGTCGCCGATCCGGCAACAGGGTGTCAAAACTCTTGGAGCAACCGGTCAAGCTGATTAACACGGTAGCGGCCAGCGCGGCCAAGCGCCACGGGGAGAACATAAAATGCCGAATCATCATGGTGTTCAGATCACTCCGGCCTGCTGCATCGCCGCCTGCACCGCCGGTTGGAACGGTTCCGAAAGCGGCGTCAGTGGTAAGCGAATCCCCGGCGACATCAGGCCAAGCTGATGGACTGCCCATTTCACCGGGATTGGATTGGATTCAAGGAATAACGCCTGGTGCAACCCCGCCAGTTGCTGATTGATCGCATTGGTTTTGGCGCGGTCACCCGCCAGCGCGGCCATACTCATCTCGTGCATCAGGCGTGGAGCAACATTGGCCGTGACCGAGATAACGCCCTTGGCGCCGCTGAGCATCGCTTCCGCAGCGATGCCATCATCGCCGCTGTAAATATCCAGTCGATCGCCGCAGCGGCGCAGCAAGTCCTGAATCCGCTCCAGGGTGCTGGCTTCCTTGATGCCGATGATGTTGGGGATATTGGCCAGCCGCTCGACCGTTTCGGGTTTCAGGTCGCAGGCGGTGCGACCCGGCACGTTATAAAGAATCTGCGGGATCGGCACGGTATTGGCGATCAACTGGTAGTGCCGGTACAGTCCTTCCTGCGTCGGCTTGTTGTAGTAGGGCGTCACCAGCAGACAGGCGTCAGCTCCCGCCGCCATCGCCCGCTGGGTCAGATGCAGCGCCTCGCTGGTCGAATTGGCGCCGGCGCCGGCGATAACCGGAATCCGGTTTTTGACCGATTCCACGACCTTGCGAATCACGGTGACGTGTTCTTCAAAATCCAGCGTCGGCGATTCGCCAGTCGTGCCAACCGCGATGATGGCGTCGGTGCCGTTCTCGATGTGGAATTCCACCAGCCGCTCCAGCGCCTCGAAATCCAGCGCGCCATCCGCCTTCATCGGCGTCACGACCGCCACCATGCTGCCACGAAACATAATCTGCTGCTCCCGATTGCCCGCAATCGCCGCATGGTACGAATACCGGACAAGCTTGACAAGCGTCGTCCGATGCGGGTCAGGCATCGCTTGCGC
This sequence comes from Candidatus Contendibacter sp., assembly GCA_020890855.1. Classification (GTDB taxonomy): domain Bacteria; phylum Pseudomonadota; class Gammaproteobacteria; order Competibacterales; family Competibacteraceae; genus RXIV01. The sequence continues at coordinate 2,172 of JAJHPN010000154.1, forward strand.
ATGGTTTTCGGCGCCGGGACGCGATCAAAGGTGGGCGCCGGCGCGGTAGTGCGCTTAACCTGGATATAAAACAGAATCTTTGCTTCGCTCGTTGTGCGGAAACGGAGCTTTCCGCACCTCAGCCGCTTCTGTTCTGCGACTCCATCTCCAGTGTCTCCCGCAGCAACCGGGGATCGACCTCATCGGCGATGACCCCGTTGCCCAGTCCGCGCAGCAGGATCAGCCGCAACCGGCCATCCTTGACTTTCTTGTCCACCGCCATCAGCCGCAGGAAGTCGTCAGCAGTTAATTCCGGCGGTGGATTCAGCGGCAGCCGGGCGCGCTCCAGCAGACGCCGCACCCGCGCCGCCTCCGCCCCGGTCAATCCGCCCAGCCGCGCCGACAAGTCCACCGCCATGATCGTCCCGGTCGCGACCGCTTCACCATGCAGCCACTGGCCGTAACCCATCCCGGTTTCAATGGCGTGGCCGAAGGTGTGGCCGAGATTGAGCAGCGCCCGCTCGCCAACTTCCCGTTCGTCGGCGGCGACAATCGTGGCCTTGGCGCGGCAGGATTGTTCAATCGCCGTACTCAAGGCGTCCGCATCCCGCGCCAGCAGCAGGTCCAGATTCGCCTCCAGCCATTCCAGAAACGGCAGGTCGCGAATCAGGCCATACTTGATCACCTCCGCCAGCCCAGCGCTAAGCTCCCGATCCGGCAAGGTGGCGAGGGTGTCGGTATCAGCCAGCACACACTGCGGCTGAAAAAACGCGCCGATCATGTTTTTGCCGAGTGGATGGTTGACCGCCGTCTTGCCGCCGACCGAGGAATCAACCTGGGCCAGCAGCGTGGTCGGGATCTGGACAAAGGCTACGCCGCGCTGATAACAGGCGGCGGCAAACCCGGCCAGGTCGCCGATCACCCCGCCGCCCAGCGCGATGATCGTGCAATGCCGGTCAAAGCGGTGGGTCAGCAGCGCGGTGAACACCGTGTCCAGCGTGTCCAGCGTCTTGTACTGTTCGCCATCAGGCAGGATCACGGCTTCATGGTGTAACCCGGCCAGCATCGCCTGCACCCGGTCAAGATACAGCGGCGCAACCGTGGCGTTGGTGACGATCAGGGTCTGCGGCGACAGGTGCGGACGCAGCAATTCAGGTCGATTCAGCAGGCCGGGGCCAATATGAATCGGATAGCGGCGGTCGCCGAGTTCAACGTGAAGGGTAGGCATGAGCGTAGTTTCAGGTCAGTTGGGGGAAACGACCGCCGCGCAGAGCGCACAGGGGTCAGGGGTTGATTATTCGCTATAGTTGAAGTCTATCCACAATCCGACAATACGGGGCAAACACGATGGAACTGATTGGATTTCTGTTAATTGGGCTGATCGCCGGCTGGATTGCGACTACGTTCATGCGCGGCAGTGGCATGGGCCTGGGCGGTAATTTGGTCGTTGGCGTCATTGGCGCTTTCGTTGGCGGTTTTCTGTTCCGGCTGATCGGCTTCGTTGCAGTCGGACTGATCGGTCACCTGATCACGGCAACAGTTGGCGCAATGGCGCTGTTGTATGTGGTCAGGATTCTGAAGAAGGCGTGACTGACGCATGGACGTACTCTGGCTGGCGTTGGCGTTTGGACTGGGGCTGTTATGCCGGCATCTCGGGTTGCCGCCGCTGGTCGGCTATCTGGCGGCCGGATTTGCGCTGAATGGTCTGGACCGGCACGGCGGCGAGGCGCTGGAGCAGATCGCCCATGCCGGGGTCTTGCTGCTGCTGTTCAGCGTCGGTCTCAAGCTGCGCTTCAAAAGTCTGGCTGGCCCGGAAGTGTGGGCGGGCGGCGGGCTGCATCTGGCGATCAGCGGGGTATTGCTGGGACTGGCGTTCTGCGCCATTCCCGGTTTGGCGGAAAGTCAGGCGTTCCTGCTGGCGATGACTTTGGGCTTTTCCAGCACGGTGCTGGCGGCCAAGGCGCTGGAAGAGAAGGCGGAACTGCGCGCTTTTCATGGCCGGCTGACGATCGGCATCCTCATTATTCAGGATCTGGCGGCGCTGGCGCTGATGGCGATGGTCGGCGCCGGATCGCCCTCGCCGTGGGCGCTGCTGATCTTCGGCTTGCCGTTGCTGCGGCCGGTGGCGACCAAATTGCTGGACTGGAGCGGTCACGATGAATTGTTAGTGCTATTTGGACTGGCGCTGGCGCTGGCGGTCGGCGGGTTGGGTTTTGAACAGGTCGGCCTCAGTCCGGAACTGGGCGCGTTGTTGCTGGGGGCGCTGCTGGCCGGTCATCCCAAAGCGGTGGAACTGTCCAAGTCGCTGTGGTCACTCAAGGAAGTGTTTCTGGTCGGCTTTTTCCTGCAAATCGGCCTGCTGGGCTGGCCGAGTCTGGCGACCTTGGGCGGGGCGACGTTGCTGGCGTTGCTGCTGCCGCTCAAGGCGGGGCTGTTTTTCCTGATTCTGGTGGCGTTCCGGCTTCGCGCCCGCACCGCTTTTTTGACCGCGCTGGCGCTGGCCAGTTACAGCGAATTTGCCTTGATTGTGGTGAAATTTATGGTCGGCAACGGCCAGTTATCGGCCGACTGGCTGGTGTTGCTGGCGATCACCGTGGCGCTGTCGTTCGTAATCGCTGCGCCGTTTAACCGCTTCGCCCATCAGTTGTATGAACGGTTGGAGGGACGGCTGGCCGGTTTTGAAGGTCCCGAACATCATCCTGACGAGCAGCCGGTCTCACTGGGCAGCACCCAGATTCTGATTCTCGGCATGGGGCACGCCGGCGCCGCCGCCTATGACTTTCTCAAGAAGCGCCAGAACCTGCCAGGGCCGCACAAGGTGCTGATGGTGTCGGGGATTGATTCTGATCTGGGCAAGGTTGAGCGGCATCTGTATGACGGGCGGCGGGTGGTGTACGCCGATGCCGAAGACCCCGGTTTTTGGCACCGAATCAAGCTCGATGGTCTCAAGGCGGTGATTCTGGCGATGCCGGATCGGGAAGCAAAACAGATCGCCAGCCGGCAATTGCGCCGGCATGGGTTTCAGGGATTGATCAGCGCGATCAGCACTCATCCCGAAGAAGCGGCGGCGTTAAAAGCAGCGGGAGCGGATATGACTTTCCTGGCTTTTAATGAAGTTGGCGTCGGTCTGGCCGAGCATGTCTGGGAAGCGTTGGAGAAGTTGAAAGTTAAAGTTTAAAGGTGATGCTATGAATGACAAGATTGAAAAAAGCGACGCAGAATGGCGTTCGCAACTGACTCCGGAGCAATACCGGATTTGCCGCCGGAAAGGCACTGAACCGGCGTTTTCCGGCCAGTATTACGATTGCCATGAACCGGGCGTTTATCGCTGCGTGGGTTGCGGTAAAGCCCTGTTCAGTTCGGACACCAAGTTCGATTCGGGAAGCGGCTGGCCGAGTTTCTGGCAACCGACGCAGGCGGAAACCGTTGCGACGGCTGAAGATCGGAGTGGGTTCATGCGCCGCACTGAGGTGTTATGCGCGGCTTGCGGGGCGCATTTGGGCCATGTGTTCGACGATGGCCCCGCGCCAACCGGTTTGCGTTATTGCATCAATTCAGCAGCGTTGAAGCTGGATAAAACCGGGCAGTGAATTTCAATTCTGCTGGATTTCGCCGCCCAGTTCCCGATAGCGGAAGCAATCGACCAGATGATCATTGACCATGCCGGTCGCCTGCATGAACGCATAACAGATGGTCGGCCCGACAAAATTGAATCCTAGCTGCTTTAATTCCCGACTCATCGCCTCTGACTCTGGAGTCCGGGTCGGCAGTTCCGCCAGTGACCGCCGGGCATTCTGGCGGGGCTGAAAATCAACGTGCCGCCACAATAATTGCGCGAATCCGCCGGGCTGTTCCTGAATCGTCAGATAAGCCCGCGCATTGCGAATCGTCGAGGCGATTTTAAGCCGGTTGCGGACAATGCCTGGATCGGCCATTAACCGGGCCACATCCCCCGGGCCGTAGTTGGCGATGATTTCAGGATTAAACCCGGCCAGGGCGCGGCGATAATTTTCCCGCTTGCGTAAAATGGTCAGCCAGTTCAATCCGGCCTGAGCGCCATCGAGAATCAGCATCTCGAATAAGCGCTGATCATCGTAAACGGGCGCGCCCCATTCCTGATCGTGATAAGCCTGATAGAGTGGATCGGTTCCACACCAGGCGCAGCGGCATCGGTTCATGGCGCGATCCGGCGGCTACGGCAGCACATCTTCGCTGCGTAAATGGCTTTCCGAGGGTTGCGATCCCGGCTCGCTGCCGGGTTCGATCACCAGGAGCGGACAAGGCTGGGCGCTGCTTTGCCACTGGTCGCTAAATTCGCCCCAATGCGGATTTTTCTGCCGTCCCGCCTCCAGCGCCTCCAGCAGATTTTGAAGGCTGGCGTTGTGGCTGCGGGCGTTGAGCCGAGTGCTGAGGTAGGCCCATCGCAGATACAGCACATAGGTGTTGAGAACGTCGCCCTCGCAATAACGGTTAATCGCGGCGTAATCCCCGACGGCGGCCTGTTCCGCCACGTTGCCGCCATGACCGTTCCATTTGCCCGGCAGCCCTAAAGCGCGGGCGGCTTCGTCCAGACCGAGCCGGGGCGATGCGCCATAATCACTCAAGGCGTCCATCAGGTCGCAATGCCATTGGGTTTG
>JAJHPN010000157.1 GCA_020890855.1 Candidatus Contendibacter sp.
CCACCCTGCAACAGGTGATTCCCGCTGGGTATTACGACAACGAGCTGGTGCGCGACACCGCTACGATTCAGGACGGCGAGCGCAGCGTCGTTGTTTATCGGGCGCGGAAAGCCGGCCAGGTTCAAGCGGTGTGTTATCAGGTCAGCGCGCCCGGTTACGGCAATACCGCGATAGCGATCATCATGGGCGTTGATCGAAACGGGGCGTTGTTGGGGACACGAGTGGTCAGCCACAACGAAACACCGGGGTTGGGCGACAAGATTGAGTTGAGCAAATCCGACTGGATTCTAAGTTTTACCGGCCGGTCGCTAAGTAATCCTCCACCGGAAAAATGGGCGGTGAAGAAGGATGGCGGGGTGTTCGATCAATTCACTGGCGCCACGATTACGCCCCGAGCGGTGGTGAAAGCGGTCAAAGGCGGGCTGGAATTCTTCGCCGCCCACCGGGCAGCGTTGCTGGATGAAGCGGAACCGGTTACAGGAGCAAAACCTTGATGAACGACTATCGCAGCATCTTCACCGAAGGACTGTGGGGCAATAATGTCGTCTTTGCCCAGATGCTGGCCCTGTGTCCGCTGATGGCGGTGACGACTACCGCAACCAACGGCCTCGGCATGGGGTTAGCGACCACTGGCGTTTTGTTGGCGTCTAACGTGGTCATTGCCAGTTGCCGCAACTTTATCACCCCGGATGTGCGGATTCCGGTGTTCGTGCTGCTGATCGCTTCGCTGGTGACGCTGGCCGATATGGTGATCAACGCCTGGCTGCATGAGCTGTACAAGGTGTTGGGACTGTTTATTCCACTGATCGTGGTCAACTGTTCGGTGCTGGGTCGGGCTGAGGCGTTCGCCTCGAAACAGCCGGTGTCGGCTTCGGCGGTCGATGGGCTGGCGATGGGGCTGGGCTATACCTTGGCGCTGATCATTATTGGCGGCTGCCGTGAGATTCTGGGCAGCGCGACCCTGTTCGCCCATGCCTCGTTGCTGCTCGGCGATGGCTTCGCCTTTCTCGAAACTACCCTGATCCCGCACTACAAAGGCTTTTTGCTGATGTTGTTGCCGCCTGGCGGCTTTCTGGTCCTGGGTTTTTTGCTGGCCGGCAAGCGGGCGATGGAGCGGCGGGTGCAGCAGCGCAAGGAGGGTCAGCGTTCTGTTGATCTTGAATACGGTCATTGCCGGGCGCCCTAGCGTCGTCACCTCAAAGTCTGGATTCGGCGTTGATGCTGTCGGTGAACCACAGAAAATCGTTGACGAAGGCAGTCACAACTGACTAAACAGAGGAGAACTTTATGCAGATTGGCGTAGCGTATAGCGGGCCAGGCCAACAAATCTGGCTCTCTTTTGAAGTCCCTGCGGGTAGCACCGTACAGACGGCTATTGACCGCTCTGGAATTCTGGCGCGGTGTCCGCAGGTGGACTTGAAGAAAAATAAGGTCGGTATTTTCGGCAAGCTCACTAAGCTGAATGCTCCGCTCAGCGACGGTGACCGGGTGGAGATTTATCGGCCAATCACGGTTGATCCGAAAACCGTGCCGCAGCGGAAAATCGCGCTGCTGGATGAGGAAGACGAAGACGATTGATTAGCCCGTCCGGTGCGCGAATCAGCTACGTCAACGTTGAGGCGGACCTCCTCGCATTCAACGTGTGACTGATCCCTTCTGCAAAAACCAGCATCTAATTATG
>JAJHPN010000413.1 GCA_020890855.1 Candidatus Contendibacter sp.
GCCGCCGAACCGATGGCCGCGCCGGCCGCCAGCCCGACCACGCCAGCGGCGGCGACCGCGCCGGCGCTGTAGCCACTGCAACCCCAGCAGCCGCCTGCCGCATACCCCGGATGATAGTAGGCGCCGCCGCCATAGCCGGCGTGATAGGCGCCGCCATAGTCAACATGGGTCACGCCGCCATAGCCAACGTGAGTGACTCCGCCGTAGCCGGCGTGGTACGCGCCGCCAAAGCCGCCGCCGCCATAACCGGCGCTATGCCACGAAGTGAAACCGCCGGCTCCGGCGTGGAAACCGCCGCCGTGAAAGCCGCCGCCCCAAGCGTGAGCTTGCGCCGACAGAATCGAAAATCCTGCGACCGCGAGAACAACCACTAGACGTTTTTGCATGGGTGTTGCCTCCAGGATCATTACTTGCCGGTCAGGGCGCGGAAATTCATCGGATCGGCGCCTGCGGGTTTGGCGAACGTGAAGAGCTTGTCCGGCAGTTCCGGCTTCAATTTCCAGTCGTAAAACTCTACCGAGTAACGTGGAGCGCCCTGTACGTCGAGCAGTGCGCCGGTCATCAGGCACGGCAACTCGGTCTTGGGGTCGATCCAGATTTGCCACTCGATCCCCGGCGCGGCGAAGGCGAGATGTTCGCAGCGCGCGCCGCGAATGACGGAGAAGCCAGCGTAGAAGGCGCTGGTCAGCTCTTTAGTCAGGGTCGCGTAGGGATCGCTGTAGAGCACATCTTCAAACGGCAGCAGAACGCCGGCCTGCTTCGCCGCGAACGGCAGCAGTTCGTCAATGGTCTTGGGGGCGTCTGCTGTGGCGTAGAGTTTGTGCGTTGGCTCGTAAGCAGTCATCTTCGCGCCGTCGAAATAGAAGTCGAACGGCGGGGCGTCGCCGCGAATTTCGGCGCTCAGCTTGTCGGGACGCTTCACCGCAACTGCCGATTCGGTGAAGAAGGTCAGGAATTGCCCAGTGCCGCCCGGCGCTTCAGTGGAGCTGCGAGTACGCACTAGGAACGCCGGGGTAGAAGCCAGTTTGGCGCTCATCTTTTTCAGCAAATCGAGTGCGCCCTGCTCCATCACCCGGGTGGGTGCGGTGGCTGGAGCAGGCGCGGCCAGAACAGGCGCTGAAGCCTTTTCCTGGCTAAAGGCGGCGCCGATGGCTAACGGCGAAAGTAAGGCGAGCGCTACGGCGGCTCGCCGGGGTTTGCCCTTCATGGTTACTCTCCTAAGGTTTTAAACGTTAAACGGCTCTGATCAACGCATTGAAGATAGCTATCTATAGTTACCGTGATGGTATTCACGTTTCCTATCGACATCCTTTTGATCCATTCTTCTTCCGTATTTTCTGTTGGTTCCGTGGAAAAACTCAGTCCAGCATCGTGCAGAGCCCGATTAATCCGCCGCTTCTTTCAGGCGCCAGTGCGTTTCGACATGCAGCAAACCGCGCTGGCATTCTCCTTGCTTGGTGGTTCGGCCGCACCGTGACGAACGCTGATCCCAGCATAGCTTAAAGATGAAACAATAAATTTTTCCAATCGACCGGTGATAAACCTCCTATCCCCGGCCAGGATGGCCCACTAGCAGAAGAAGCGAGTTACAGAAGCGGTATGGGGACAACCCCTCTGGGGGCGAGGTTGGTTAATCTCATTCCTTAATAGAGATTGAGCCTTTCGCAGGTTTA
>JAJHPN010000019.1 GCA_020890855.1 Candidatus Contendibacter sp.
GATTTTTCGATCTGCCGGTCGACAACATTTACGCCACGCCTATCGTCCTCAGCGACATCCGCGCCCAGAATCTCGGCGATCTGATGGTGGTTTCCCCGGATGTAGGCGGCGTGGTTCGCGCCCGCGCTTTGGCGAAACGGTTGGATGACGCTGAACTGGCGATCATCGACAAGCGCCGCCCCGCGCCCAACCAGTCCCAAGTGATGCACGTCATCGGCGATGTCGAAGGTCAGCATTGCATCGTGGTGGATGACATGGTGGACACCGCTGGCACCCTCTGTCTGGCGGCCAAGGCGCTCAAGGAGTGGGGCGCCGCCTCGGTGCGGGCCTATTGCACCCACGCCGTGCTATCCGGCGCGGCGGCGGACAACATCCGCAAGTCGGCGCTCGATGAACTGGTCGTCACCGACACCATCCCGTTGCGGCCTGAATCGGCCGCCTGCCCCAATATCCGCCAGATTCCCGTGGCCGGACTCCTCGCTGAAACCATGCGCCGCATTCACCTCGAAGAATCGGTCAGCTCGCTGTTTTTGTAGTGGGTCGCACACGGGTTTGAAATGAAGCGTACTGTCTACGTTGAAACTTCCATCATCAGCTATTTGGCTGCCCGCCCAAGTAAAACCATCCTTGGCGCTGCTCATCAGCAACTGACTTTGGCTTGGTGGGCGCATCGCCATAACTACGATCTTTTTATTTCACAGACCGTCTGGAGAGAGTGTTCAGCAGGAGACCCGGATGCCGCTGCAAGGCGATTGGCGGCACTGAAAGGACTTGGTGTTTTAACGGTTACGGAAGAAATAGTTACTCTGGCTGAAGCGCTGATTGCTGAAGGCGCGCTTCCCCTCAAAGCTACTGATGACGCCCTGCACATTGCTATTGCCACTTTACACCGCATTGATTTTCTATTGACCTGGAATTGCAGACATATTGCTAACCCGATCATTCAGGAAAAAGTTGCGGATTTTCTTGAAAATGATGGACTATTTTTACCAATCATCTGTACTCCTGAAGAGTTGCTGGGTGCTGAAAATGATGAATGATGAAATTATTAAAGAATTACACGACATTAAAGACAATCTGGCGGCTGAATTTAATTATGATCTCCGCTTGATGTTTGCGGACATCAAGCGCGGTGAAGCTGAGTTGATCGCAGCAGGATTTGATCTGACAACACCGCCAGTAAATCCGGATAAATTGCATGAAACTGCATTGCAACGAATCCGGTTTGCTCACAGTTGAAGAGTTCAATTGCCAGGTGTATAACTACGGCGAGTGAAGTCGTTTAGCAATTAAGGATTCCAGATCATGCCTGAATTGACTTGGCGAAAAGCTATTGACACAGTCCTTAGCTCATCCTCAATTCCTCTTCACTATAGTGAGATCACGGAGCGAATCATTTCAGAAAGATTGCGTACAAATCTTGGAGCAACACCACCAGCAACTGTAAATGCTCTAATATCAAGCTCTATTAAACATGATAAAGATTTATCACCATACCTTCGAGTATCAAGAGGCACGTTTACCCTACGCTCTAGGGCACCCGATACAACGATAGTGCTGCCGAAGCTTACGCCGGATATCTCTGAATCAGATGAATTAGAAGATCAATATGAAATTATAACGTCCTTTGGTATGTTCTGGCGCAAGGAAGCGATAGAGTGGATAGCAACACC
>JAJHPN010000048.1 GCA_020890855.1 Candidatus Contendibacter sp.
GCCCCGCCCCACGCCCTGGGCTTTGGCGGCGCGCCTGATTCACCGGCTCAATAACCCGTGGGTGCCGGATCATCGCCAGCCGTACAGCGCACCCATTGCGAGCGCCGCCACTGTCCGCCCCTTCGGTCAGCCGTGGTGATGGCAACCAGCGCCAGCGTCTCCAGCACCGTCCCACGGTGATCGACCACTACGGCAATCTGGCGGGTTGAATGGGCGGTCAACAGTCCATTCCTGCCGGTCAGCGCCTGCGCCCAGACCCCCAAGAGCGCCGCCGCCGCTGGACCTTGCTCCAGATGACAGTGGAGCGGCGTCGCCGGCGCCGACCCTGCCGTCAGACCCAGGATGAGCGCCAGAATCCGTCCGGCGCCGTCGTCTCGCATGGCCCGCTTAAACCGCATCAGCGTCGATTTCAGCCATTTTCCAATCAGACCCCATCAGCAACAGTAGCTACGGCGATAAGTCGTCTTAAATCGCCACTGCTGGCCTTTAAACCCACTTTTCGATAACCGGATCAGCCCACCCGTATCTGCACCGGCAAATCCGTATACGGCTGTAGAGTTTCGATGATGTGCGGCAAGCGCCCCGCCACCCACGCCGCCACCATCTGATTCGGCGCTTCCAGCCACAAAATCCCGTCCTGCTCCTGACCGCGCAGCGGGGCGATGTAGCGCGAGCATTCCTCTTCCGGGAACAGACTGCGGATTCGATCCCGCTGCGCCTGCCAGACCGGGCTGGGCTGTCGTCGGGAAGGCGGATCGCCGGGCGCCGCCGCTGGGCGTTGCTGCTGCGCCCGCCGCTGTTCCGCCAGATCGGCGGAGGGGATGAACTGGCCGCTGCGGGCGATATCGGCCACCTTGCGCAACCAGCCCCACCGCGATTGCCTGATGCTGTGGCAAGCATGGGCATGGTTCCATTCATCCAGCACCTGCTGGGCCAGTTCTGGCGACAGGCCATGCAGGGTTTCTCTGGCCCGCTCCCGCTCTTCGGCGCTGAGCGGGGTCAGATTGAAATCAAAAATCAGTTCACCACCACCACTTTCCGGTTCGGGAGCCGCCGCCGGTTCGGCGTTCGGCGGTGTGGTGGTCTCAGAAGTAATCTCAGTAGTAGTCTCAGGATCATACTGAGTAGTTTGCCCAAAAGGGGCAAACTGGTTTGGCGGTTTGGTGCAATCCGGTTTGGCGGTTTGGTGCAAACTGGTTTGTACGTTTGGTGCAAACTGGTTTGTACGTTTCGTGCAATCTGGTTTGGCGGTTTGGGGCAAACTGGTTTGTCCTGTTCCAGTGACATCCACAGGCTCCGCATCAACGCCTTGCAGCCGTCGGTTCACGGTATCGAGATCGACGTGAAAATGCAGGGTGGCGGGCACTCCGCGCAGTTCCTCGGTCAGCAGGCCGGCGTTGCGCAAGCGCCTCCGGGCGTTCTCCTGTTCCCTGCGGCTCAGACCGGTTTCTTCGGTCCAGTTCTCCATCGTCTTCCACCACCAGCCATCGTCGTGCGGGCAGCGTTTCTGCCAGTACAGCGCCTGACTGAGCATCAATGCCGCCGTCACCGATCCGGCAATCGTCACCAGACAGCGATGGAACGCAATCGGCCGGTCCAGCAGCAGGGGTTGGTTAAACAGGGGGAAGGAGGGGGGATCGCCCAATGGGGATCGCCGTCCTGGGGGTCGTTC
>JAJHPN010000273.1 GCA_020890855.1 Candidatus Contendibacter sp.
ACTCCTGGATCGACGGGGGGAGCAGAAAGTCCGTGGCGCGGTCAATCGGGCGAAAGCGACTCATGGTCAGTATCCTCTGGACGGATGCCGCTATTTTACAGGTAGAAAGCCCGACAGGCTGCTAGGGTTCCGCATGCTGTCGGAGCCACTGCTGCTCGAACTCGACCGGGGTCAGGTAACCCAAGGCTGAATGGATGCGCTTATGCATGTAGACCTGATCGAGGAACCGGCCCATCTGTCGATAGGCATCGGCGTAATCGTGGTACTCGGACAATTCAACCTCCTCTTCTTTAATCGTGCGCATCAAGCGTTCGGCATAGCCATTCTGGGTCGGCTCGCCGACCTCGGCCATGCTGATCGCGACGTGATGCAGGGTCAGCAAGTCGACATAAGCGGTGGCCGCATACTGAACGCCTTGATCGGAGTGATGAATCGTGGGTGTCGCCTGCACCAGCGCTCGCCGCAAGGCCGTCAAGGTCAGTGACTGATCCAGGTAACGTCCCAAGTGCCCGCCTCGGAGGGCACGGGTGAAGACATCCATCAAGACCGCCCAGTAGACGAACCCTGTCAACAGCCGGATGTAGGTGATATCTCCCACCCAAACCTGATCCGGACGGATCACCAACAGACCGGTCACCCGATTCGGGTAGCGCGGGAACGAATGGGCGCTGTCGGTGGTGCGCACCCCACGCCGTCGGGGGACGTGCGCCAACCCCAAGGTCCGCATCAACCGCTGAACGCGGTTGTGCCCCACCCGCCAGCCGCGCCGTCGTAACTCGGCCGTGACTCGCCGGTACCCATAAGTCGGCCACTCAGTGACCACATCCAGCACTGCGGTCTTAGGTTCTGTTGACATTTTAATGTCTCTTATTGCATACATTAAAGAGTCATTCATCAAAACGGTGCGTTAATCGTCATGTCGAACGCCAAGCTGTCCGACGAGCAGTGGGATAAGGTTTTAAATTTCCTTCGACAACAAGAGGGTATCTCTATCGGCAACGAGAGAGCGTGCCGCCGGTTCGTCGAGGCGGTACTCTGGGTACTCCGCAGCGGGGCGCAATGGCGGTTGCTGCCAGCGGATCAGGGGCGGTGGAACTCCGTTTACCGCCGCTTTGCGCGTTGGGGGCGAAACCGGGTGTGGGACAACAGGCTGGCGTTTTTCAGCGCGGAGGCTGACCTGGAAAGCATCATGCTGGAGAGCACGGGGGTGCGCGCCCATGCGTGCGCGGCGGGTGCCATCCCGCGCCCGGCCGACCCGCCGGATCCGGCCCTCGGCCGTTCCAAGGGCGGGTTCAGCAGCAAAATTCATGTCTGGGTCGACGCCTTGGGCCATCCCCTGCGGTTCATCGCCACCGCCGGCCAAGTCGCGGATGTGACTCAAGCGCCGACGCTGTTGGCCGGTCAATCCGCCACCCATGCCATCATCGACAAAGCCGATGACGCGGATGCGGTGTTGGACTGGTTGATTCGGCAAGCCCTCCTCCCGGTGATTCCCCCGAAAGCCCATCGCATCGTGCAACGGGAATATGACCGCCATCTTTACAAAGAACGTCACCTCGTCGAGTGTTGCATCGGCAAACTGAAGCCGTTTCGCCGGGTCTTTTCCCGATTCGATAAAACGGTTCGTCGCTTTTTGAATTGGCTCAACATGGATTCCAGACTGTTGAGGAC
>JAJHPN010000105.1 GCA_020890855.1 Candidatus Contendibacter sp.
GTACCGATTAACGCCGGCGCCCGCGCAGCGCTGTTGGGGCGGGCGCGGTTTCGTGCAGAACACTGCCCGGCGGCCCCTTGGGTATTTTGCGATAGTCAAGGCCGGCAGATTCATTCCTTACGCCGTAGCTTCACCACTGCTTGTACGGCAACGGGAATTGAGAATTTCCACATTCACGACTTGCGCCACACCACGGCAGCATGGCTGGTGCAAGATGGAGTTCCCCTGCTGGATGTCGCGCAATTGCTGCGTCATCACAGTATCGAGATGACTCAGCGCTACGCACACCTGGCGCCGCATAATGCTCGCAACGCGGTCAATCGCCTCGAAAATCCTGGGTACGATTTGGCTACGCAAACCAAGCTGGAGGAAAAAGATGAAGATAACTTATTAAGTTATGGTCGGGGTGACAGGATTTGAACCTGCGACTCCTGCCTCCCGAAGGCAGTGCTCTACCAGGCTGAGCTACACCCCGACAAGGGGAAGGAATTAATACCGGCGGTTGACTGCAAACTGGGCCAAACCCATGAGCGCATCCTTGGCGGGCGAATCCGGCAATATCGCTAAGGAGGCGGTAGCCAGTCCGGCCTGTTCAACAGCAAGGGCGCGAGTGTAGTCCAGCGCGCCGCTGGATTCAATAGCGCGGGTGACGGCTTCGATATGCTCCAGACCGCCATGCTCAATCGATTCACGAATGACCTGCGCTTCCATCGCATTGCTGTGGCGCAGGGCGTGGATCAGGGGTAGGGTCGGTTTGCCCTCAGCCAGATCATCGCCAATGTTCTTCCCCAATTCCGCACTGGAGGCGCTGTAGTCCAGCACATCGTCAATTAACTGGAATGCGGTCCCCAAGTACATCCCATAGCGGCCCATCGCTTGTTCCTGTTCCGATGGCAGGCCTGCCAGCACCGCTCCCAACTGGGCGGCGGCCTCAAACAGTTTGGCGGTCTTGGAACGAATCACCGCCATGTAGCGTTCTTCGGTGGTGTCGGGATCATGGCAATTGAGCAGTTGCAGCACCTCGCCCTCGGCGATGGCGTTGGTGGCGTCAGCCAAAATCGCCATGACCCGCAGATTGCCGATGCCCACCATCATCTGAAATGAGCGCGAGTAGAGAAAATCGCCAACCAGCACACTGGCCTGATTGCCCCAAATCGCATTGGCCGTTTCCCGCCCGCGCCGCAGACTGGATTCATCCACTACGTCGTCATGCAGCAAGGTAGCCGTGTGAATGAACTCAATGATGGCGGCGGCGGCGATGTGCTGGTCGCCGGCATAACCGCAGGCCTGCGCCGCCAGCAGCACGGTGACCGGGCGCAACCGTTTGCCACCGCTATCAATGATATAGCCGGCGAGTTGATTGATCAGCGCCACATCGGAACGCAGTTGCCCGCGAATCAGGGTATTGACGGCGTGCAGGTCGGCGGCGATAGGAGCGCGGATTCGTTCAATTTCCATGGGGACAGGCAGGTTGGGAGAAAACGCCCGCCATGCTACGGATTGGTTGCGGCAGGGTCAAGGCAAGCGCTGCTGGACAGTGATCGGTTTGACCTTGGCGGGGAGCGCGGCTAGAATCGCTCCCCTTTAGTCCGGGACGGACAAGTCGTTTTGGAGAGTTCATCATGTACGCTGTGATCAAGACCGGGGGCAAGCAATACCGGGTGACCGA
>JAJHPN010000032.1 GCA_020890855.1 Candidatus Contendibacter sp.
GCGCTCAGGCTGGATAGCCGTCACTCACAGCACCCGCGAATTTGCCCGCGTCCCAGCGTATGACTGGAAGATTGGCAAACGGAACTACCCATTGGCGAGAACCCTTGATGAATATCCTGAAAGCAATTTTTGGCAGTCGCAATGACCGGGTCATCCGCCGGATGCGTAAAACGGTCGAGCAGATTAACGCTCTGGAACCGGGCATTGTCGCCTTGAACGACGCCGCTTTGCAGGCCAAGACTGAAGAATTCAAAACCCGCCTGGCCAAGGGCGAGAAGCTGGATGCGCTGCTGCCGGAAGCCTTCGCCGTGGTGCGCGAGGCCAGCAAACGCACCCTGGACATGCGTCATTTCGATATGCAGCTCATTGGCGGCATCGTGCTGCACGAGGGCAAGATCGCCGAAATGCGCACTGGCGAAGGCAAAACCCTGGTGGCGACGTTACCGGTCTATCTCAACGCCCTGACCGGCAAGGGCGTCCATGTGGTGACCGTCAATGATTACCTGGCTCATCGCGACGCCGACTGGATGGGTCAGATTTACCGCTTTCTGGGGATGAGCGTCGGGGTGGTGATCGCCGGCATGACTCAGGAAGAGAAACGAGTCGCCTATGGCTCCGACATCACCTACGGCACCAATAATGAGTATGGCTTCGATTACCTGCGCGACAACATGGCGTTCGGCCTCGATCAAAAAGTGCAGCGGGATTTGCACTATGCGCTGGTCGACGAAGTGGACTCGATCCTGATCGACGAAGCCCGCACCCCGCTGATCATTTCCGGCCCCGCTGAGGAAAGTTCGGAACTCTATCGCCGGATCAACGAGATCGTGCCCCGGCTGATCCGCCAGAAAGAGGAGGAAGGGCCAGGCGACTACTGGGTGGATGAGAAGGCCAAGCAGGTATATCTGACCGAAGCCGGTCATGAGCGGATCGAAGAATTATTGCTGGAAATCGGCCTGCTGCGGGACGGCGAGAGCCTGTATGACGCCGCCCATCTGGGCGTATTTCACCACATGAACGCCTGCCTGCGGGCGCACTCCCTGTTTCGCCGGGACGTGGAATACATCGTGCGTGAGGGCGAGATCATCATTGTTGACGAGTTCACTGGCCGCACCATGCAGGGCCGGCGCTGGTCAGACGGTCTGCACCAGGCCATTGAAGCCAAGGAAAACGTGCCGATTCAGGCCGAGAACCAGACCTTGGCTTCGATCACCTTCCAGAACTACTTCCGCCTCTACGGGAAACTGGCCGGGATGACTGGCACCGCCGACACCGAAGCCTTCGAGTTCCAGCAGATCTATAACCTGGAGGTGATCGTCGTCCCCACGCACCTGCCGATGATCCGCAAGGATCATGGCGACCTGGTGTTCCTGACCCCGCCAGAGAAGTTCGAAGCAGTGCTGGAGGATATCCGCGATTGTCGAAAGCGCGGTCAACCGACCCTGGTCGGCACCACCTCCATCGAAGTGTCGGAGCTGCTCTCGCAGTTGCTGGAGAAGGAGAAAGTGCCCCATCAGGTGCTCAACGCCAAACAGCACGAACGGGAGGCCGAGATCATCGTTCAGGCCGGCCGGCCAGGCACGGTGACGATCGCCACCAATATGGCTGGACGCGGCACCGACATCGTGCTGGGCGGTAATCTGCAAGCTGAACTGAAAGCGCTGGGAGCGGACGCCGACGAGGCGTCTCACGAGGCGGTGCGGCGCGCCTGGCAACAGCGCCATGACCAGGTGGTCGCGGCGGGCGGCTTGCACGTCATCGGCACCGAGCGCCATGAATCGCGGCGCATTGACAACCAGTTGCGCGGGCGCTCCGGACGGCAGGGCGATCCCGGCTCCAGCCGCTTCTATCTGTCGCTGCAAGACAACCTGCTGCGCATTTTCGCCTCCGACCGGGTCGCGGGGCTGATGCAGAAATTGGGAATGCAGCAGGGTGAAGCAATTGAGCATCCCTGGGTCACCAAGGCGATTGAGAACGCCCAGCGCAAGGTCGAGGCCCACAACTTCGACATCCGCAAAAACCTGCTGGAGTTTGACGATGTCGCCAACGATCAGCGCAAGGTCATGTATCGCTGGCGCAATGAGCTGATGGAAGCCGAGGATGTGTCCGCCACGCTCGCGGCGCTGCGAGTTGACGTGCTCAAGCAGGTCATCGATCCGTACATCCCGCCGCAAACGCTGGAAGAACAATGGAACGTGGCTGGACTGGAAGAGGCGTTGCAGAAAGAGTTTGATCTGACCCTGCCGCTCCGCGCCTGGCTGGACGCCGATCATGACCTGCACGAGGAACCGTTGCGCGAGCGGATTCAGGCCGAACTGGACGCAGTTTACGCCAACAAGGAAGCACAGGTGGGCGCGACCTGGATGCGCCAATTCGAGAAAGCGGTGCTGCTGCAAGTGCTGGACAGCCACTGGCGCGAGCATCTGGCGGCGATGGATTACCTGCGCCAGGGCATTCATCTGCGCGGCTACGCCCAGAAAAACCCCAAACAGGAATACAAGCGCGAAGCCTTCGAGATGTTCCAGGCGCTGTTGCAACGGATTCATCAGGAAACGATTGGCTTTCTGGCGCGGGCGCAATTCCAGGCTGAACCGGCGCCGATTCCCGAACCGCACCGACCACCCGCCGCCGCCATGCACTTTGAACACGCTGAGGCCGGATCAGCCCTGGCGGAAGATCCGTCCGCCGGCGATGGCTCCGGGATCGAGGTGCGCTTTCAGCCGGAAGAAGCCCACACCCCGTTTGTGCGCAACGGTCGCAAGGTCGGGCGCAATGAACCGTGTCCCTGTGGTTCCGGCAAAAAATACAAGCATTGCCACGGCCAACTGGACTGAAGGAGAGACGCGATGGCACCGCTCACTGTCGCCGGTATCCGCCTGGGTGCGACCTGCGCCGGCATCAAATATCCTGACCGCCGCGATCTGGTCGTGATTGAAGCCACAGCTGGAACCCGCGCGGCGGCGGTCTTCACTCGCAACGCCTTCCGGGCCGCGCCAGTGACCGTAGCGCGGGTGCATCTGGCCGCCGCCAGTCCCCGTTATCTGCTGATCAACACCGGCAACGCCAACGCTGGCACCGGTCGGCAAGGGTTGACTGACGCGGAAGCCAGTTGCCAGACCCTGGCGGAACTGACCGGTTGCACCTCGCTGGAGGTGCTGCCCTTTTCCACCGGGGTCATCGGCGAACCGTTGCCGCTGTTCCGGCTGGTGGCCGGATTGCCGGCAGCGCTGGCGGCATTGCGGGCAGACGGTTGGGAAGACGCCGCACACGGGATCATGACCACCGACACCCGGCCGAAATGGGCCTCGCGACGACTGACGATTGCCGGACGGGAAGTCACGGTGACCGGCATCGCCAAAGGCGCCGGCATGATCCGGCCCGATATGGCGACCATGCTGGCGTTCATCGCCACCGATGCCGAAGTGGATGAGGGACCATTGCGGCAGGTGCTGACCGAGGCGATGGCGGACTCCTTCAACGCGATCACTGTGGATGGCGACACCTCGACCAACGACTCCTGCGTCCTGCTGGCGACCGGGCAGAGCGGCGCAATCCTTTCTGCCAGTGGCGATGAAGCTGAGCGATTCGCCGCAGCAGTGCGCGAGGTCTGCATTGAACTGGCCCAGGCGATCATCCGCGACGGCGAGGGCGCCACCAAGTTCATCACGGTGCAGATCGAGGGCGGGCGGGATATAGCGGAATGCCGGCAGGTTGCTTACGCCATTGCCCATTCGCCGCTGGTCAAGACCGCTTTCTTTGCTTCTGATCCTAACTGGGGGCGAATTCTGGCGGCGGTCGGGCGGGCCGGATTGAACGATGTGGAGATTGACCGGGTGGCGCTTCATCTCGACGAGGTTTGTATCGTCCGCGATGGCGGCAGGGCCCCCGACTACAGCGAGGAGCAAGGGCAAGCAGTCATGGCCCGATCCGAGATCACTATCCGGGTCGAACTGGGCCGGGGCGTAGCGGCGGCGCGAGTCTGGACCACCGACCTGTCGTTCGACTATGTACGGATTAACGCCGAGTACCGAACGTGAGTCAAACAGTGCAGGTGGCGGTCGGTATCGTCAGCAACGCCGCTGGAGCCGTCCTGATCGCCCGCCGGCCCGATCACGTTCATCAAGGCGGGTTTTGGGAATTTCCTGGCGGCAAGGTGGAAAACGGCGAAGCGGTCGAGTCGGCCTTGCGCCGCGAACTGCATGAAGAACTGGGGATAACCGTGCAGGCGGCTGAGCCATGGTTGCAAGTCCGTCATGCCTACCCCGACAAAATCGTGCGGCTGCAGGTGTGGCGGGTGACCGCTTACGCCGGCGAGCCGCATGGTCGGGAAGGGCAACCGCTGGTCTGGGCGTTACCGACAGAGCTGGGCCATTTCGCTTTTCCCGCCGCCGATCAGCCGATTTTGGCCGCTTTGCCGGTTTTGAAGCGTTTTTAGACCGCTCCTCAGCGAAAGTCCTGCCGTTAAATCGCGCAGCAGGCCAGTTCAAACGGAATATCAGCCCGACTTTGAACGGCCCGACGGTTCGGGTCCAGCTGTTCCAGGAAGTGAATAGTGAAGCGGTGCCGACCAGCGCTGATTTCCGGAAAAATGCCATCGCCGACCGACAGCAAGACCCGAAGCAGCTGATTGGGCGCGGCGCTGTCCAGCCCGCGCTGGAAAAAACCCTGAACCGCCAGTTCCGCCCGCAGCGTAGCGCTATCACGAATCAGTTGTAAAACCAGCACCACCGCTTCTCGCATCGGCGCAAACGGCTCCAGCCATTCCTGAATATGCCGGTTGCGCACCGCGCCATCCTGTTGCAGCCAATGATGCAGCCCCGGCGCGTCAAAGCGGCAGGCCCCGCCAGGAACATGATGGCGCTTGTGAATGGCGCTGAGAAAGTCAGTCTGGCGCACGGCATCAATGCTCGGATTATCCAGCTTGCGATGAATGCGCTGAGTGACTTGGGCAATCTTGGCCAGCACGTCATCGAGGGTCGCGGCATGCACGCCCGGCGTTTGCCGCAACCGACCCAGGGTGGCGGCGTGCCGTTCGAGTTCCTTGAGCAACTCGCTCTTTAGCTCGTTACGCCCGGTCAGATCGAGAATGTCGAATAACCCCTGCAAAGCCAGCCGGCTGTCCCAGACTGACGAACCGGCAGTAGCGTATTCGATCTGCTGGAACAGGAACTCCAGCCGCAGCAGGGCGCGAGTGCGTTCATTCAGCGGTTGTTCGTAGCAGACAGTTCGGGGTGGCACGCAAGATCTCACGGGGATGACTATAGGGCGGGTCGGGACCAGCAAAACCGGGATTTACCGGGAGCAGGCCAGCGTCAAATAGCGCTGATGCAGGGTGGAAACCTGGCGATCCAGCGCCGCAAAATCCCCGGAATTTTCCACCACCTCATCCGCCAGCGCCAACCGCTGCTCACGGCGAGCCTGCGCGGCCAGAATGCGGCGAGCCTGTTCCTCATCCGTTCGGTCCCGCGCCATGACCCGACGCAGTTGCTCAGCTTCAGGCGCATCCACCACCAGCACCCGGTCGACCAGGTCAGTCATGCCGGTTTCCACCAGCAGCGGAATAACCAGCAGACAATAGGATGCCGCCAGTCGTGCGATCCGTTGCTTGGCCAAGGCGCGAATTCGGGGGTGCAGGATCATTTCCAGCCGCCGCCGCCCGTCAGCATCGGCGAACACCCGTTCGCGCAGGCGGGCGCGATTTAGGCATCCGGTCTCATCGAGACAGTCCAGTCCGAACGCAGCGGCAATCTCATCCAGAGCCGGCTGTCCAGGTTCGACCAATTCGCGGGCCAACAAGTCGGTGTCAATCACCGGCGTGCCGTAGTGGGCAAACCGGTCGCTGACTGCGGTCTTGCCGCTACCGATCCCACCGGTGAGGCCCACCACCAGCATGGCTCACAAACCCAGCCAGCGCAGGTAGGCGTGGTTAATCATCTCGCCCCACAGCAGCATGATCCAGCCAGCCGCCGCCAGGAAGGGGCCAAACGGCATCGGCGCTTGCCGGTCGCGGCCCCGGAACAGAATCAGAGCCACCCCGACCACCGCGCCGACCAGCGAGGATAGCAGCACGATGGCCACCAGCGACTGCCAGCCGGTCCATGCCCCCAGCGCCGCCAGCAGCTTGAAATCACCATGCCCCATTCCCTCCTTGCCGGTCAACAACCGGAACGCCTGATAGATCGACCATAACGAAAGGTAACCGGCCATCGCCCCGATGACTGCGCTGGGCAAGTCGGCGAACGGCCCCCACAGCGCGACCGCCAAACCTAGCCACAGCAGCGGCAAAGTCAGATCGTCGGGCAACAACTGGTGTTTGAAATCGATGACGCTGGCGGCCAGCAAGATCCAGGTGAACAACAGCGCCGCCAATGTGGGCCAACCCAAACCGAGTTTCCAGGCCACTACTCCGGCCAGCAGCCCACTGGCCGCTTCCACCAGCGGATATTGCCAACTGATCCTCCCCTGACAATGGGCGCAGCGCCCGCGTTGCCAGATAAAACTCAGCAGCGGGATGTTTTCGACGGCGGTGATCAGGTGGCCGCAATGGGCGCAGCGCGAACGCGGCATCCACAGATTGAACGCTGGCCGATCCGCCTCCGGGGCCGGTTGATCGAGCAGTTCCGCACACTGGGTTCGCCATTCCCGCTCCATCATCACCGGCAGGCGATAAATGAGGACATTGAGAAAGCTGCCAACGATCAGCCCCAGCGCCGCCGCCACTATCAAAAACA
>JAJHPN010000122.1 GCA_020890855.1 Candidatus Contendibacter sp.
CGCTCAAGTCCCGGCAAGGGGTGCGCTATCCAATGCTGGAGGGGCTGATGGTCGCCGATCCCCAGACTTTGGAACCGGTGCCGCAGGATGGCGAAACCATCGGCGAAATTTTCATGCGCGGCAATGTGGTGATGAAGGGCTATCTGAAAAATCCGGGCGCCACGGGGGAAGCCTTTGCCGGCGGCTGGTTTCACAGCGGTGATCTGGCGGTCTGGCATGAGGACGGCTACATCGATATCAAGGATCGCTCCAAGGACATCATCATTTCCGGCGGTGAGAACATCTCGACCATTGAGGTGGAAGATATTTTGTACCGGCACCCGGCGATCATGGAAGTGGCGGTGGTGGCGCGACCGGATGAAAAATGGGGCGAGACGCCGTGCGCGTTCGTGACCCTCAAAGCCGGGGCGGAAGACACCACGGAAGAGGAGATCATCGCGTTCTGCCGTTCGCAACTGGCGCGGTTCAAGGCGCCCCGAACCGTGGTGTTCGGGCCACTGCCCAAGACCTCGACCGGCAAGATGCAGAAATTCATCCTGCGCGAACGGGCCAAACACCTTTAGGGCGGTTTTCGGGAAAGGTGATATATCAGCAAGTTACCCTGACCGCGATTGATGATTGCATTGCTCGCGGTCAGTGACGGGACTGGGCCGATTTGCGGCGGGCGGCGCTGGCGGATCGGGCCGTGTTGGAAAAAGTGCTGCGGGTTAAAGCCAAGGTGAAAAGACCATGCACATTGAAACCGAATTAGATGATGTTTACACCCAACGGTTATTACAGTTGCAATGTCTTTTGCAAAAACCACTGGAACAAGTCATCGCCACTGCGATTGATAGCGCATTAGCGCAACTGGTTTCGGAAAAAAATGATGAACCATCACCCTTGTACAAAGCATTTGAAGAAGCCGGGTTAATTGGGTGTATTGAGACTGATGAGCAACTGGCAACGACCTACAAACAAAAACTCGACTTTTCCTATAAGCACGGCCGCACACCACAATGATCATCGTTGACAGTGGTTATTGGTTGGGCCTTTTGGATAAACGCGATGATTATCATCCAGCTTGTACCGCGTTTTTAAAGAAATGCAGAGAACCGTTAATTACGACCTATCCGGTATTGACGGAAGCACTGCATTTACTGATGCGTCGGGAAGCCGTTCGATTAGGTTTGGAGCTACTGGCCTTGTTATCAAAATTGCAAAAGCAAGGGCATTTTTCCTTGTTTTCGATCAATGATGCACACTTGCCTCAACTTGAAAAAATGATGATTCAATACGCTGATTTGCCAATGGATTTAGCCGATGCTTCCCTCGTGCTGCTGGCAGAAACCTTGGGGCATGGGCGCATTGTTTCCACGGATCAGCGGGATTTTCGTACTTACCGCTGGAAAAATCATCATCCTTTTCACAACTTGCTGGCTGTGGATTAGCCGTTACCTTGACCAAGGGGATATAACTGGCCAGCGATGAAAGCTTGTCGCTCATCAGAACGGGTGCGAAAAGCCGAAGCCCGGCGGATTCATCTGGAGGGGCTGGCGATGAAGCAAGAACGCCGGTTGTTGGAGTCAGGGATACTCGCATGAGTCTTGGTGCGCTTCTTTTTGGGTAAAAAGGGCTGTTGCGGCTCGATTTCAAAAAAACTATCTTGGTTCGTTTGC
>JAJHPN010000372.1 GCA_020890855.1 Candidatus Contendibacter sp.
TTTTTCGTCACTGACCGTGAGAACCGGCCGCTGAACGACGCCAAGAAATACGCAGCGCTACGGGAGACGCTGGTCGAGTTGCTGGACGCCGAGGAAGATTAACGGTGCATAACCTTTACCGTACTTTACCGTGAATAAAAACCCCGCTGGCCGGCGATAGCGAATACCTGTCGCCAACCAGCGGGTTTCCTATATCCGCTATTGCACAACCGGCTTCCAGAGAATTTCCAGTTCCTCGCCCTCGGTTTGCAGGAACTTGATCATCTGGCCCTGCATTTCGGCGGTCACGGCCACTGAAGCCACCGGACTAATGATCGAACTATGATCGCCTTGGGTGAAGCGGACAATAGCTCGCACACCCTGATCATCCCACATCGAGTGGCTGGCCGATTTCAACCCCATGACCTTAGCCAGCGGTTCAGTCCCCGCCAGCGGCGCATTCTCGACCGAATTCGGCACCACCTGATCAGGCAGCACTCCAGCACCGCCAACCACTTCGATCAGGTGAATTGGGTGCAGACTGGCTGCAACCGTGGCGTAATTGATTGGATCGCCGGAATCAAGCGCGGTCTGCGCCATGCCCAGGTAGGCTTCATAGGTGGGCGTACCCTTGATGATGCCCACCGCCGCCAGTCCCGCCGCAATGCGTGGTCCAAAACTGGCCGATCCATCAAGCAGTTTGGCGATGCCGCCGCCGGCCATGCCGAGCGTGGCGCTGGTGATATTGTCCTCGATCCCCAGGAAGGTGGTGCCGGTGATGCCGCCCAGCGAATGGCCTACAAAGCGGATATGGCCTGCATCCAAATCGGGTTTGCCGTCGCCGTTCAAATCCACCAGCGGCAGGGTTGCCGTCAGTTGCCGCAGATCCTCGGCGGCTTCACGCACATTGTCGCGGCTGGTCAGCAAACTTTGCAGGTTGATGAAGAAATTGCCGGACGGGTCAATCAGTCCATCGGCAGGAGGCAATAGGGTTTGGTTATTGACCAGGTCCAGATCAAAAGTCCGCTCCATGCCGGCCATGTAAAACGGATTAGTCTTGTCGGTGACGCCATGCAGCGGCAGGTCAATAGCGACAGCGGCAAACCCGGCAAACGACAACGCATCGGCCAGCAGGAACAGGTTGGTGCGGTTCTGGGTAATGCCATGCTGGAAAATCACCACGGGCCAGCCCGTTACAGGTTTGCTCTGACCAGCTTTGGCGTTGGGAACGGTCATCAGCACCGGAATTTGGAGTGGCGCAGTCGCCGCTGGCAGTGGATTGTAACGGGTGACTGCGCCGCTATTGGCGGTTTGCCAGTAGCCGCTTAGCGGTTTCTCCTTGCTAAGATAATAGGGAATCGCCAACACCCCGACGTAAATGTCAGAAAAGCCAGGCATGTTTCCCGACAGAGCCGCTGTAGTTAGCCCGGTCGCCTTGACCCCCATCCCCAACGGCTTGATATCCTTGCCCAGCGCCATGAACGCATCGTCAATCGACTGGGTCATCATGGTCCAGCTCAGGACGA
Organism: Candidatus Contendibacter sp.; assembly: GCA_020890855.1. Classification (GTDB taxonomy): domain Bacteria; phylum Pseudomonadota; class Gammaproteobacteria; order Competibacterales; family Competibacteraceae; genus RXIV01. Next base: position 1,506 of record JAJHPN010000372.1, read on the forward strand.
TGCTGCCTTTAGCCATGCCCTGACTAGCGGCGGCGCTTTCCTGGTTATTGACCAGTTGCCGCAATGGCTCCAGCGCCTGCGCCTGGGCGTCGCTCAGGCCGGGAATCACGCTCTTGCCGGCGGCGTTGATCAGTGGGGTGGGCAACTTGGTCA
>JAJHPN010000443.1 GCA_020890855.1 Candidatus Contendibacter sp.
GGGTGCCGGTGTTGGCGGTCCAGGCCATGAGGGGCGGCGCGCTACGCGCCCCTCCGGGGTGGCGCTCCTACGTTCGGTGACATCGCGCGAGGGTGCAACAATGACTGAAGGTTCAATACACCGTTGACACTATGATAAGCTGGATAGACAGCGCGGTGTTTGGCTCGGTCCTGTGGTAGTCCGTCCGAACAGGTGAACTTTCAGGCGCTGCTGGGCCATGAGAGCAGCGCCACGACGCAGATTTACACCAACGTGGGGCAGGAGCGGATGGAGCAGGTGGTGGCGAGGTTGTGAGTCATCCTGCGGCTTTACCACCCGTCGCGGCTTATCCGCCGCCCCCTTAGAGCTTCAGTGCATCACAGCGCGAAATCAATGGAGGATCAAAGATGGCTGCACTTCTTGATGTCGACGAAGAATACCTGCTTGGACTGGTTTCAAAGTACTTGGCCCGCGACGACGTCACGCCACGCCACGACTACGGCCACCTCGCGGGCGACCCGCGTGCGGTGATCTTGGAAGCTTGGCGCTTTCCCGTGGTCGAGGCGTACCACGACCCGACCGACCCGATACAGCGCCACAACGCGGTGACCTTCGTCCACACCGCGTCGGACCGCCAGCCAGGTGGTGAAGTCCTGCTCGCCGGCAGCTTTAGCGAGCTTTACGCGCCGCTGAAGCTCACGCCGCTCGGTGACACGCACTATTCGACGCTGACGCTGAAAATCCCTAAGGGCGAGGTCCACACCTATCGCATCAAGATTGGCGGCGTGTGGCAGCGCGATCCGATCAATCCGCAGCGCGTCGCGCTCGACAACGGCGTCGTCTGGTCGCGTTTCTTCACTTGGGGCTCGACGCAGCGATTGGTGCTTGAGCGCTGGGAAGCGAAATTGCTGGAGCGGTTGGCTAGCCATATCCTGCCTTTCCGCACTGCGGACGGACGCACTTTCTTCGACCGCGTCCACGATGAGAAAGGCTCTGCCAACCGCCCGGCGCACGCCTACCGGCTCGACGAATCCATCGGTGCGGTCAACTTCATCGACAAGCTGCTCGCACGCGAGGAAGCGCACCACCTCGTCGATTACCGGATTTGTCTGAAATTGCTCGACCAGATTCTGCGCGAGCGCAATCCGGTGATCGAACCCACGAAGCAGCCGCGCGAGGTTTACGCCGAGCTGTACGCGCAGATGGGCTCTGGAGCGGTGCCGGGCTGGACTGACAAGGATGACAACCGCCATCGCTACGAAAATCCGCGCTATTTCTTGCAACTGCTTCGCCGCCACGTGCTCACCGGCGCGTTCTCGCACCCCCGCTACGGCGGGAACGCGATGACGCTGGGCTGGAAATATCTGGAAGAGCGCTACGTCGATGCCAGCGGCGCGACACTCTTCGACTGGGCGCGCGCGATAGAACCGCCGCTCGGGCGCAATCCCGTGTATCGCGGCTGAGGAGACGATTATGGAAAGCTTCGACGTGGTCATCATTGGCAGTGGCGCGGGCGGTGCGCCCATCGCCCACACGCTCGCTCGCGCGAGCAAGAGCGTGCTGGTACTCGACAAGGGGCCGCTCCTGCGAACTCAGGAAGAACACCCACTCGGTGTCTCTGATTTCAAGCGTGACGAGTTGTACGCCACCGGCGCGGAAAAGAAACTCACGCTGGAAGGCGTCAAAAACCGGGAAGAGGCGTTCTACTCCAGTCATGTGGAGCCCGACCTCAACGACGAGCCGCATATCTACGAGGGTGTGGACGGGAAGGATCGCGCGACCATCGAGGGTTACACGGCGCAGGTGGTGGGTGGCGGCACGCAGTTGTACGGCGCGGTGTCGCTGCGCTTTTCCGAGATCGATTTCCGGCTTGCGAGCTTCAACGCCGGGCGCACCGACCTCATCGACGACCCCAAAAACGACGTGCAGAAATACGCCCGTGACTGGCCGATTTCCTACGCCGATCTGGAGCCGTATTACTGCGAGGCCGAGCGCCTGGTCGGCATCAACGGCACCAGGGCGAATCAGGGCAAACCCTTCTCCACCGACCACTACCAGACGCCCTACCCGCCAAACCCTATTAGCGCCTTTATCGAAACCGGCATGGATGCGCTCTTCATGCCGCGCTACCGCACGCCGCTCGCCGTCATCACTCAGGATCACGCGCCGTCGGGGCGGAAGATGCCGCAGGGGCCGGAGCCCGCCAAGACCGGCTACGTCAACCGCTACGGCGACCCGCTGGGCCTGAAGTCGAACACCTGGGTGACGCTGATCCGGCCCTTGAAGCCTCTCCCCAATTTCACGCTGCGTGCGAACTGCGTCGTCACCCATCTCGAAGCCAGCGGCGACAAGATCACCAAGGTTGTCTACCGCGACGCCGCCGGGCGCACGGTCGAAGTCGCGGGCACGCTCGTCGTCGTCGCGTGTTCGGCCATCGAATCGGTGCGACTCCTGTTGCTCTCGGCCGAGCGCGACACGGCCTTCAAAGCGCGCATCAACGGCAATGGTCTGCTGGGCGAATACTTCCTCACTCACTGCTTCGGCGGCGCCGAGGCGATTATGCCGGGGCGGTACGACAAGAGCATATCGCTCGACTCGGACTGGGCGACCGACGCCTGCGCCAGCGACGTTTTCATCAAAACCAACGGCCTGTGGGCGGGAGGCGCGATCTACAACAACACCTCGGATCAGGCACTACCGATCTCACTCGCGCGCACCCACGGCAGTGTGGACATGGACACGATGTGGACGAGTTTCATCAACGACACCGGCCTCACCGGCGACGCGCTCAATCAATTCTTCGATGCCAATTTTGGCACGCGGCTGTCGGTGAGCTTCATGGCCAACCAGGTGCCGCTGCCGACCAACCGCATCGAACTGCACCCGACGATCCGCGACAAGTGGGGTCGGCTCGTCGCGTACATCCGCAAGGACTGGCACAGCCACGACAAGCATCTAATGAACGTCTTCGCCGGGCAGTGCCGACGCATCCTCGCCTTTGGCGGCGACGGCGGCGTCGGCAACTACCAGGTGAACGAATTCGGTGCGATCTACAGCGCCGAAAACGCTCGCGCCCGCATCGCGAACCACATCCTCGGTGGCGCACGCTTCGGAACAAACCCCGCCGACTCGGTGCTCGACCCGCAATGCCGGGCGTGGAATTTCGATAATCTGTATGTGACCGACGGCGGATTCATGCCGACATCTGGCGGTGCGAACCCAACCCTTACAATTCAGGCCAACGCGTTGCGCGTCGCCGACCACCTGCTCACCCGGGTCTGAGGAGAACGTCATGGACAGCCGCTTCAACGACATCTTCGACCTGCCGGAAAACAATATCTTTCGCGTCGTTTTCTACCCCGACCGCATCTACCATGCGCAGGCGCTCGCCGCCGCGCGCAGCCGGCGCTACCGCTACAACGTCATGGAGGTACGTTCCCAGAGCGACCTCACTGTGATGAAGGGCGAGGTGTATCGCGACGAATTGTTCATGACAAACTTCCTGCGCGTCGAATACCGCGCGCACCGCCTGGTGGAACTGGCGCGTGAACAGGGGCGTGCGCTGTCCGAGCAGGTACTCGCCTTTGTGCGCCTACCCGAATTCAACGTCGAAACCACGCTGCGCCTGCACTACGCAAAGAACATCGACGCCTACGCCAGCGAGGTCTGGAGCACACTCGACGGCCCCGACCCGACGCCGCACGACTTCATGGTGCTCGACCTCATGGGCTGGCAGGGTGCGATCACCCGCGTACCTGCCTTCAACGACGCCCTCGCCGACGTGAAGGCGATCCGCAAGGTCGAGATCGCCTGCCGAGAAAACGACCGCGACCTGCCCTTCGGCTACCGCATCGGCAACCCGCAGTGGGACAACAACTACACCCGCAACTTCCAGGCACCGAACACCGCCGATCCGAGTTCCGACCTCAACACGGTCAAAGTCCAGAACTACCTCATCGACTTCCAGCGCGGCTGGTTCCTAAAAAACACCGACGTGACGCCAGTGCGTTACCGCAATCCGCTCATGGAGGGCGACGACCCCGAGCGGCATCAGGACAACATCATCGAAATGCGCTGGATCTTGCAACGCGAACTGGGCTCCAATCTCGTGTTCTTCCACGAAGTCATCATTCCGCCGGGCAAGATCGAAGGCACACACCGCCACATTGGCAGTGAGGAACTGTATTACATCGTCGAAGGCGAAGGCATCGCTTACATGGGCGAGCACGACGATCCTGCCCTTGCAGCGTATCCCGTCGTCGAACGCTCGATCTTCGGCATCGGCAAGAAGCGCGTGCGCGAACTGCCGGTCAGTCCCGGCCACGTCATCTACACCAAGAGCGGCGGCATCCACGGGATAAGAAATCCGGGAATGAAGCCGCTGCGCTTCGTCGCCTTCCTCTATCACAACGCCTAAGGAGCCGAGATGGAACTCATCCATTCCGACCAGGTTTTCCGCGTCCCGGATAACGAGCAGCCCGACTACAGCCGAGGCAACACCCTAATCCGTCTTCTCACCATCATGGAAACGCAGGGCTTGGCGTGCGGGCGCGGGCAATACCTCGCCGAAACGCTCGAATACCTGTTTCCCTTCGACTTTCTGGAACTCTACGGCCCGGCCGTCGACCGCGACCAGCTCGACGTGGGCCTCCAGGACAACAAGACCGACTTCCAAAAGCAGAACCTGCGCGATTTCCGCCTGGGCGACGTGGTGCTGTGCCGGGGTTACGCTGCGGCGGGCGATCTCGTGGTGCCCTTCCTGCGAATTTCCTACCGCGCTGGACCCGATTCGCTGCTTGCGCGCACGTCCGGCGACCGCGTCGGCGCGAGCGTTAAGCTGTATCTCAAGGTGGGCGCGAACCAGACGAGCACGCTGCTCGACGTGCCCTACGACCCGGCGTCCGACCGTTACGCCATCGAACTCTGGAGCTATCCGCCCGGTGACCTGCGGCCGCAGCTCGACGCCAAAGGCAGCGACGCCTTCGACCGGGGCGCGCTCGTCGTCCGCAATGATCTGATCCAAGGCACGCTCGACGACTTCGCACGCGATGGACTCAAAGGCCGCAAATTGATCAACATTGTCCCCGCGCATGCCATGCATCCGGTATGGCCGCTGCACATCGAATGCGCTTGGGCCGACGAGACCGCAAGCTTCTGGGATAATCGCGGCGGCGCGAACCACCACTACGAATTCAGCATGATCGTGCGCGGCTGGGATCAGTACCTCGCCGCCGGCATCAGCCCGAACCCCCACGGCGGCGTCGGATTCCTCGAATACCGGAACCTGTTCTCGAACTATTACTCCGACCTCAACATGAGCAACGAGCTCGGGCGCGACTTCGACACCTGGAACTTCAACGCCTTCGGCCACAAGAACCATGCCGCCGGGCGCGAGAACTTCCTCACCGTCGATTACATGGACCTGCACATCCTCAAGCCCGAGTGCGGCATCGGCCTGCACCGCCACCGCGATAACCAAGAAGTCTTCCTGATGATGGAAGGCCGCGCCTACATGGTCGTCGGAGACTGGACCAAACGCCCGTGGCGCGAGCGCTGCTTCGAGCTGCGCACCCTGCGCGCCGGGCACCTCGCCATGCTGAAGGGCGGTCAACTGCACGGGCTGATGAACCCAAGTGGGGACGACCTAAAGCTCTTCATGTTCGGGGGATACGATTGACTTTTGCAGCAGAACTGCCGTTGTTTTGCCCTGTTCGGATCGCCGGGGGGCTTTTCTCCCCCGGCTGGGAAAGGGTCACCGTAATGGGAAAGGGTCACCGTAAGATGACGACCTCCAACGCTGGCTGCGGGACAAGCCGCCAAGACCGTTTCACCCGGTCGGGTGCAGTATGGTCAATCCTACAGGGGACTTTCACCCCATCTGTTCTTACCCACGCCGGGCGTACACAGGGCAAATTGACGCGGACGCATTTTTTCGCTGCGCTCACAAAAAATCCGCTGGTTATTTGCAGCGTTAATCACAAAAACCTCCTCAACTGCTCCGGTATCCGTTCCACCTCCCGCTCCTCCCCCGTCCCCAGCGCTGCCGCCGCTTCGCCCCGAACGACGGAGTCGCGTCCGGGGTTCAGGGCTGCCGATAGGTGATCGCGCACAGCGTCGCGCCCTGGGGGTCTTGCAGCACGCAGAACCGGCCAATGTCGGGGATGTCCTCCGGCGGGCGCAGCAGTTTCCCGCCCAGGGCTTCCACCTGCCGGGCGGTGGCGTCCACGTCATCTACGGTCACGTAGACGACCCAGGCCGGCGGCATCCCGGCGCATTCCGGGGGCAGGGTCATCATCCCGCCGACCGCTTCGCCGCCGACCTTGACCATCACATAGTTCATCCCTTCGCTGGGATAGTCCTCGGTCTCCCAGCCAAACAGCGCGCCGTAGAACTGGCGGGCGGCGCCGAGGTCGGTGGTCATCAGTTCGCTCCAGCCAAACGCGCCGTGCTTCATCAAATGCTCGTTCATCGTTGCTTTCTCCTCATTCATTGCACCAAAACCCCCGTCAATAGGACGCATTCCGCCCCGGCCATAACCGGTGAATGGTCCAGCGGGCCACCGCAATAATCGCCATGTCCTCGTCCAGCGCCGGGTCGCCGCCCTCGGCGCCGATCCCGCAGAGAACCCGCCGCCCGCTGGCGTCGCGGCTCACGCGCGCCAGC
>JAJHPN010000286.1 GCA_020890855.1 Candidatus Contendibacter sp.
GCTGGCTGGCGAGTCCGACGCCACCCTGGTCGAACGCATCGTGGGGTGGCTGCGCCGTCGCATGGATGAGCGTCTGCTACGCTCCGGCAACCGCCTGCCTTCAATCCGTCAATTTGCTGATCGGTATGGAGTTTCCCGTTTTACTGTGGTCGAAGCCTATGAGCGGTTGGTGGCGCAGGGTTATCTGGAATCGCGGCGTGGTTCCGGTTTCTATGTCCGCGAGCGTCGCGCCTTGACGGCGCCACCGGGAGCTGACCCGACCCCGCCGACGCTCGATGTGGTCTGGCTGGTGCGCGCCATGTTTCAGGATTTGCCGCCGGAGCGGATGCCTGGATCGGGATTGCTGCCCCCCGACTGGCTGGACAGCACACTGATCGGGCGCGGGGTGCGGGCGGTAACGCGGGGTGGCGCCGCGCCGTTGCTCGGCTATGGCGAACCCCAAGGCTATCTACCGCTGCGGGGTCAATTGCAAGTCAAGCTGGCTGAGATCGAGATCGCCGCTGCGCCGGGACAATTGGTACTCACCGCGGGCGTCACCCAGGCCATTGATATTATCGCTCGCCAGTTCCTGCGGCCGGGGGATGTGGTGCTGGTGGACGATCCCGGCTGGTTCCTGATGTTCGGTATGTTCGCGGCGCTCGGCGCCCGACCGGTCGGGGTGCCGCGCTTGGCCGACGGCCCCGATCTGGCGGTGCTGGAACAACTGCTACAGGAGCATCGCCCGCCGCTGTATGTCATCACCTCAGTGTTGCATAACCCAACTGGTGCCTCGCTGACTGCGGCCAAGGCGTTTCAGGTGCTGCGGCTGGCCGAACAGTACGGCGTTACCGTGGTTGAAGACGACATTTACGCCGACTTTTGCGAAGCGCCGGCGATGCGGCTGGCGGCGCTCGATCAGCTTCATCGCGTGATCTACGTCGGCAGCTTTTCCAAAACGGTTGCGGCCAACCTGCGGGTCGGTTTCATCGCCTGTGAGCGCGAGCTGGCGCGGGAGTTGGCGGATCGCAAGCTGTTGGCGGCGCTGACCACCCCAGAATTAGGCGAGCGGGTGATCCATCAAATATTGGTGGAAGGACATTATCGCAAACACCTCGAACGGTTGCGCGCACGGCTGGCAGCGCGGCGCGAACCGGTATTGGCCCAACTGGAGCGGCTGGGTTTGCGGGTGTTCACCGATCCGCAGGGCGGGATGTTCGTCTGGATGGACGCCGGCTGCGATAGCAATGTACTCGCTGCCCGTGCTTACGAGCAACGGCTCCTGCTGGCGCCGGGCAGCCTGTTCTCGCCCAACCAACTGCCGTCATCGTGGTTGCGTTTCAATCTGGCCTCATCCAGCCACTCGGATTTGCTGCGATTCCTGGAGCGGGCTTTGGATCATGATCCCGGAGGAAGGTTATAGCTGGCGGGCGACGAGCGTAAACGAGCACTGTTCAACTCTGGCATCGCGCTACCATCGTGTTTGGCTCAATATGGCTTTCGGACTGGAATGAGTCTAAACGCCCCCATCCACCGCCACTCGCCGCCGTGAACCGATCAGCCACCCGGCAAGCATAATAACCAGCACCGGATAAAGGGTCGAAAGCCGGTAAATCTGCTCCAGGGTCAGCCATTCCCGCAGCGGGCCGATTACGAACGACCCCAGCCCCAC
>JAJHPN010000242.1 GCA_020890855.1 Candidatus Contendibacter sp.
CGTCTTGATTTCGGGGTCAATAACTTGCCGCAACTCGACCTGACCGCCAGCGTCACGGACGGCCAGGGTAGCTACACCCCGGGCGCCACGCTGAATTACGACATCGTCGTCACCAACAATGGTCCCGCCGACGCCAACGGCATGTCCGTCACCGCCGCGCGGCCGGCGCAAATCGTTTCCTGGACCTGGACCTGCGCGGGCGGTACGCCGGCCGGCTACAACTGCACGGACGACGTCAGCAACCCCGCCACCTTCACCGACACGCTGGATCTGCCGCAACTCGCCAGCGTGACCTACCGCGTCACGGCCCAGGTGGCCACAAACACTTCCGGCAACCTGATTACCACGGTCGTCGCCATCCCGCCCCCCAATATGACCGACCTGACCCCCCAAGACAATATCGCCACCGACACTGACACCCTCGTTGTCACCATACCTTTAGCCATTCCAGCGTTGAACGCCTGGGGACTATCGATACTAGGACTCCTTCTGGCCGCGACTGCCCTGGGGTTGCGTCGGTGGGGCGTGTGAAAAACACCAGTGCTTCACCCGACCTGAGTGAATCTCAACGACTATTTCCGGCGCGGCGCAACCGGTGAGTGGATGACTGAAATTCGGGGGGTAAGAGAGTGCCAAAGGTAAACAATGATCCGCAGGTGCTTCTCCAAGCAGCGACGAGGTTCCACCGCGCGGGGGAGTTGGCGCGGGCGGCGAAACTTTATGAGCAAGTGTTGCGGTTGTCGCCAGCGGACCCCAACGCGCTACATCTGCTTGGGCTGGTCCGCCACCAGCAGGGAGCCCACACCGAGGGGGCGGCCTATATCCGGCGCGCTGTGGAGGTGGTCCCCAACAATCCGGTACTGCGGAGCAATCTGGGGGACGCCTTACGCCGAGCCGGAGAACCCCAGGCTGCGATCGAACAGTTACAGGTAGCTCTCACTCTGCGCCCCGATTATGCCGGCGCCCATCTCAATCTTGGCGCTGCCTATGGAGAGATCCGCGCCTATGAGGCGGCGCTGCGCCATGCCGAGGAGGCTGTACGTTTAGCCCCAGATCTGGCGGAAGCACACTACAATCTCGGGCGCGCGTTGTTCGACCAATTGCGGCTGGAGGAGGCTGTTGGCGCCTTTCGCGAGGCGCTCCGCCACCGCCCCGACTATCCAGCCGCAGTGGGTAATCTGCTCTACCTGTTGAATCTGATCCCAGGGCTTGAACCTTGGGCGGTGGCTGCTGAACATCGGCGGATCTGCAACCATCTGGACAACATCGCCAGGCTGCCCCGGAGGGATCCAAGTCGCAGACCAGATCAACTGTTGCGAATCGGCTACGTTTCTCGGGATTTCCGCGCCCACGCGGTGAACTACTTTTTCGAACCAGTGCTGGCTCACCATGATCGCCAGCGCTTTCGGGTCTACTGCTATGCCGATGTGGAAAGACCGGATGTGGTGACAGTGCGACTCAAGGGCCTTGCCGACCAATGGCGCGACATCGTCGGTTGGTCAGATCGCCGTCTTGACGAACAGGTCCGTGCGGACCGTATAGACATCCTGGTGGACCTAGGCGGCCACACCGAAAAGAACCGACTCATGCTCTTCGCCCGCAAGCCGGCGCCGTTGCAAATCAGTTGGCTGGGCTATCCGAATACCA
>JAJHPN010000380.1 GCA_020890855.1 Candidatus Contendibacter sp.
ATCACGGCCAGCCGTTTGAGCAGGTTCTCCTCAAATTCCGGATCGAGTTGGGCGGTGACCGGCACATACCAGCAATTGTCCAGCGCGAATCGTCGACATTTGATGGCATCTTTCTCGGTCATCAGCACCGGCCAATCCAGAGGGAACCGCAAATCTTCGGCGCGAAATAGGTGATGATCGGGAAAGGGATGTTCGATCAGTCGCAGCCGGGTATGGCGCAGGTGATCAAAAAACCGCCCCGGATCGCCGATCCCGGCCACCGCGTGAACTGTGGTGTAGCGGAATCCGGCCAGCGCGGCGCTGACCTGGGGATCGTTCAGGTCAATTGCAATCCTGCCGTGCAACGCCATGAGATATTCGCCGTTCCGGGCTGCGCCGTTGCCCACCACGAAGTCAACTTCACGCAACCGGGAGGGGGGTTCACGCAATGGCCCAGCGGGCAGGCAAGCGCCATTGCCCAGGCGACGTATCCCATCCACCACCGCAATTTCTAGATCGCGTCGCAGCCGGTAATGTTGCAAACCGTCGTCGCTGAGAATGACATTGCATTCGCCGGTGGCGAGCAGCGCCTGCGCCGCCGCCACCCGGTCAGGATCAACGATCACCGGACAGCGGCAGCGCAGGGCGAGCAGCACCGGTTCATCGCCGACCAAGCGGGGATTGCTGGTGGGAGTGACCCGCTGCGGCCATTCGTCAGCCTGCCCGCCGTAACCCCGGCTGACCACGCCGGGTTGATAGCCTGCTTCGCGCAGTAACTCGACCAGCCGCACCGTCAACGGGGTTTTGCCCGCACCGCCGACGCTGATATTGCCGACCACGATCACCGGCGCGTCTACCGCCGTGCTACGCAGCAATCCGTGTCGGTAGAGCCAGCGTCGGGCTTGCACGGCGACGCAAAACAGGGTGCTGAGCGGCCACAACAGCACCGCGATCAGATTCAGCGAATAGCCGTAGCGATTCAGCCAGTTCTGCATGATTCAGGGTTCCGGCGTTGCGGCGTTGACCGTGGCAATGCTCAATTGCCGGATGCCTAGCTGACCGGCGACATCGAGTGCGGTGGCGACCGCCTGATGCGGCGTTCGGCCATCAGCGCTGATAATCAGCGGCAAGACCCGCCCGCCCGTCGCGGCCTGCAGGGCTGCTTTCAGCGTCGCCGGATCGTGGCTTTCCAGCGTTTGACCGTTGACGGCATAGCGCCCGTCAGCGGCAATGCTCACTTCCAGTTGGGCGATGGCGTTGGGCATTGGTTGGCCGGAGGCTTCTGGCAGGCGGATATCCAGTTGCGCTTCATGGCGCAGACTGGTGGCGATCATGAAAAAGATCAGCAGCACCAGCACCACATCGATCATCGGCACCAGACTCAGTTCCGGTTCTTCACGGCGGCGGGGACGCAGATTCATGGTGGCGGCTCCTGGTTGGGCGGCCTGGCGTCGAGCAGATCGATCAGCTCCAGAGTTTCCTGTTCCATCCGCACCACCAGTTCGTCAACCCGTGAATGGAAGTAGCGGTAGAACAGCAGGCTGGGAATGGCGACACTCAGGCCGGCGGCGGTCGTCACCAGCGCCTCGGCGATGCCAACTGACAGTAGGCTGAAATTAATGTTGCCCTGTACCGAGACGATCTGGAAGATTTTGATCATGCCG
>JAJHPN010000301.1 GCA_020890855.1 Candidatus Contendibacter sp.
TGGTGGAATTGCTACCCTACGGCGTGCAGGAAAACGACAGCGAGGGCCGCATCACCTTTGCCAACCCCGCTCTGGAACATTTGCACGGGCCATGGGAAGGCGGCGTGGTCGGACGGTTTATCTGGGATTTTCTGGCGGACGAAGCCGATTCCGAGCGACTGCGCGACTACCTGCAATTCCTGGTGCGCGAACAGCCGCCCCCCACGACTTACTTCTCCAAAGATCGCTGCGCCGATGGCTCCCTGATCGACATTCAGGTTGATTGGACTTACCACCGCGACGAGCACGGTCGGCTGCAAGGGTTTTTTTCAGTGATTACCGACATCACCGTGCGGCGGAAAGCCGAACTGCGCTTGGCCGAGAACGCCGAGCGCCTGCAACAGCTTTCGCGGCGATTGTTGTCGGTGCAGGAAGAAGAACGCCGCGCTCTGGCGCGCGAGCTGCACGACGATTTTGGCCAACAACTGGCCGCGCTCAAGCTCAATCTGGCGCTGCTGGAACGCGACCTGCGGGACCCGATGCACCGAAGCCGCCTGCACGACTGCATCCAAATCATCGAGTACACCCGGGAGCATATTCAGAACACCGCCCGTCAACTACGCCCATCAATGCTGGATGATCTGGGATTGGTCGAGGCGCTGCACTGGTACGCCCGGAGCCAGGCCGAACGCGCCGGCTGTGTGATCGAGGTGCAAGATCGGCTCCCGGCGCTGTTGTCCCCGAAACTGGAGACGGCGGTGTTTCGTATCGTGCAGGAAGCGGTTAACAACGCTATCCGGCACGGCGACGTTCGCCGGATCGACATCGCGGTCGCGGTCGACTGCGGGGAACTGGCGCTGGCGATTCAGGACGACGGCGCTGGTTTCGACCCGGACGCGCTTCCCACCGACAACGAATCGGGTCTGGGACTGATCAGTATGCGCGAGCGCGCCGAATTGCTCGGCGGCCGGTTCGCCCTCGCCAGCCGCTTGGGCGGGGGCGTTCGCGTCGAGGTAACGATTCCGTTGGAGGAGAATGGGTCATGACCAAGGTTCGAGTGTTGCTGGCCGACGACCATACCCTGATGCGGGCGGGTTTGCGCAAGCTGGTGGACTCGTTCGAGGGGTTCAGCGTGATCGCCGAAGCCGGTGACGGGCGCGAGGCGGTCCAGTTGGCGCGGGAACTGACGCCGGACATCGCGTTGCTCGACATCGCCATGCCGAAGTTGAACGGGTTGGACGCCACGGCGCTGATCGTCAAATCCGCCTCCCCTACTCAGGTGGTTATCCTGTCCATGCATACCGCTGAAAACTACGTGCTGGAGGCGTTGCGGGCCGGCGCCACCGGTTACGTGGTCAAGCACGCCGCCGTCGACGAGTTGGAGCGCGCGCTGCGCGCCGTCCAAAACGGTGAGCGTTGGCTCAGCCCGGTGGTATCGCGCTACCTGCTCGACGATTACCTGCGGCTCGTCCGCAAAGAAACGGACGTCCAGCCTTCGGCCGGCCCCGAGTTGCTGACGCCTCGCCAGCGCGAAATCCTGCAATTAATCGCGGAGGGCTGTACGACCCGCGAGATGGCCGAGCGGCTGTGCGTCAGCGCTCGAACCGTCGAAACCCACCGCGCCCAGATCATGGAACGGCTGAATCTCC
>JAJHPN010000415.1 GCA_020890855.1 Candidatus Contendibacter sp.
GGGATAAAAGTGACTCCAGTCAATACTGCGCCGACGGCTAACGCCTGATCCTGTTCCGCAACCGGGTAACGGCGACCACCTTCCGCCACCGGCTTGCCATTGCCCGCATGGGTTTTAAGAGCGATCAATGTTTCATTCGGTAAATACGCCGTCATCGCCAACCGGGCATTCAAACCGCCGACCACGGCTTCCCGAAAATACACTTCCAGGCTCAGCCGCCCGCCTTGATCTTCAAACAAGCCCAATTCATAGCGCCGCCCCAGTTGATTGACCGCATCGCGCACCGTGCTTTGGCCCAGGGTCAAACCGAATACAGTGATCGTCCCACCATCCTGACTGCGGCGGATTTGCCACGGCATATCCAGGCCGGACGCAGCAATTTTTGCGCCCGGCGGACGCATGATGGCCGCAAACCACGCACTGAGCGCCGCAATCAATACAGCAAATAACAGTACTTTCCAGTGCTTCATCAGGAGGGTTGCAACCAGCCGGCGGCCTGTCCGGCAAAATAGGTCAAAATGGCGTCAGCCCCGGCCCGTTTAATCGCCAGCAGCGACTCCATCACCACCGCTTGCTCATCCAGCCAGCCATTCTGCGCCGCCGCCAGCAGCATCGCGTATTCGCCGCTGACCTGATAAACGAAGGTAGGCGCAGCGAATTGATCCTTGACCCGCCGGACAATATCGAGATACGGCATTCCCGGCTTGATCATCACGATATCCGCGCCCTCTTCCAAATCCATCGCCACTTCGCGCAATGCTTCGTCGCTATTGGCCGGGTCCATCTGATAACTGAATTTATTACTTTTCCCCAGCGCCCCGGCTGAACCGACCGCATCACGGAATGGCCCGTAAAAGCTGGAAGCGTACTTGGCGGAATAAGCCAGAATCCGGGTATGAATAAAATCATGGGATTCCAGCGCCTCGCGAATGGCGGCGATTCGCCCGTCCATCATGTCCGACGGGGCGACGATGTCCGCGCCGGCCTCAGCATGGGACAGCGCCTGCCGAACCAGCATGGTCACCGTTTCATCATTCAGTACATAACCGGATTCATCGATCAGTCCGTCCTGACCGTGAATTGTGAACGGGTCCAGCGCTACATCAGTGATCACGCCCAGTTCGGGAAAGCGCGATTTCAAGGTCCGCACCGCCCGCTGCGCCAAACCATCGGGATTGCAGGCTTCAGCGGCGTCCAGCGACTTAACTTCGGGCGGCGTCACCGGAAACAGCGCCACTGCGGGAATACCGAGCGTCACCAGTTTCTCCGCTTCGCGCAGCAACTGGTCAATGGTCAGCCGGGTCACGCCGGGCATGGACGCCACCGGTTCGCGGCGGTTTTCACCCGCAATGACGAACAGCGGTTGAATCAAATCAGCCGGGGTGAGCGCCGTTTCTCGCATCAGTCGGCGCGAGAAATCATCACGGCGCATCCGGCGCAGGCGAACGCCAGGAAACTGGCCGGTCACAATCTGAGCGAAGCGAGACATGGCGGGGTTCTCCAGTATGCCCGGATATCAGGCATAACTGCACGAATAATGAATGACATCGGGATTGTCGTCCTTGACCATCTGCCCCAGGCAAATCCGGCCCCGGTCATGCAGGGTGAATTCCTCGCGACGGATAAAGAAGCGGGAACCGTTATCCAGTAATAAATACGTCCCATTGGTGCTTTCATCCTTGAGAATAAACTTGCCCTGGCGAAATTCGATGGTGGCATGAATGCGGGACACCAGTTCCCGATCCACCACCAGCTTGTTTTTTTCCCAGCGACCAATTTTAAACGCTTGGGTGCGGAGCAGTTCTTCGGGGAGCAGTTCAATGGAGTTGCCGCGATACTCCAGCACCAGGCGCGCCGCCAGCAGATTGCGTACATCCTGACTGACGCTGGCGGTCGCCATTTGGGTCAGACTGTTCGAGTCGTTCCAGATCACCTCGGCAATTTCCATATCGTCCTGCTTGCCCCGCACTGGTGACTGCCCCAGGTTGCGGGTCGTTTGCCGGAGTTCTTCAGGGAGCAAACCAACCGTTTCACTGGTGGTGATGATCTGATCGGCCTTGGACAGGGAGACCATCCGGGCAGCGACATTGACCGCATCGCCGAATACGTCGTTCTTCTCAACCAGCACTGGCCCGTGATGCAAGCCGATCTTGATGGCGAGATTGAGCCTGACCAGTTCCGGGTCACTCTTGATGGCCCGCTGCATGTCGCAGGCTGCCCGCACCGCCTGTTCGGCGTCGGGGAACCGGCACATCAGTTCATCGCCGATGGTCTTGATTACGGCGCCGCCATAAGCGCCAGTCTCATCGATCAGCGCATCCAGCACCCGGCTCTCAATCAACCGCGCCCGCATATCGCCATACTGCTCGAACAGGCGGGTGCTGCCGCAGATGTCGGCAAACAGGATGGTCACCGCCACCTGCTCTTGCGGGGTCGACCAATCGAGAATCGATTTCAATTTACCCAGTTTCAGTTTCATCTCGATATCCCCACAATCCGCTCACTGGCCATCGCCATAACCACGCGCCACCAAGTCACCAACGATTCGGTTAACATTGTCACGCGCCGTTTGCCCATAATGCTGTTCAAAAAAATCCGTGAAAAAAAACACTGGCCGGTTTTGCAGAGCCCGGAGAAAGCGCAAGTGACCCGGATAGTATTGATCGTCAGTCAGATGGGCGCATTCGGCGCGAATCAGGCGACCATCCTGCTCACAATCATCCCAAGGCAATCCAAAACTGGACAGGTCAATATCCACGATGAATTGTCCATCCCGCCACGGCGGCGGCGTCCGGTGAGTGGTGGCCATGACCAGATCGCTGATCCGTTCCTGAAAATCCGCCACTGCGCCTGTCCCCGCCGACCATTCCCGGAACAGATTGGCGCTGCGCCGCTCGTTATCCATTGCACCGGGAATATAAATCGCATCATGAAACCACAATGCCATTTCTACCGAATCGGCATGATCCATAAACGCTGCCGCCCGGTCGAATTCGCGCAAACAATGGCGGATATGGGCCAGGGTGTGGTAATGGCGATGCGGCTCGCTGTAGAACTGGACCAGCTCGGCATAAGCGGTTGCGGCCCGCTCTGAATCATCGCCCAGATGGCGCCGCCACAGCGCGATAAACCGGGCCTGTTCCTGCTCGTTTGCATCCATCATTTCACCTCCGGCGCCATGAAATCCTGAATCAACCGCCACGCCATGCTCATTGGACTGGGCAGACCCGGTAACCGGTCGGGCGAAAACCAGTCGGCCTCGACAATTTCCCGCCCGTCGACCCGCAACTCGCCCCCGGCATAATCAGCACTGAACGCGATCATCAATGAATGCGGGAAGGGCCAGGACTGACTGGCGAAATAGCGCAGGTTCCGCACCTGAATCCCGACTTCCTCGGCCACTTCCCGATGCAGGGTCTGCTCCAGCGTTTCGCCCGCTTCTACAAACCCCGCCAACACGCTATAGACGCCGGGTGCGAACCGGGGCGCCCGGGCCAGAAGAATCCGGCCGTCGCGCACTACGCGCACCATAATGACTGGAGACAAGCGCGGATAGAAGATCAATTCGCAGGCCGGACAGCAGCGGGCGCGGTCTTCGCCGCGCCGTTCGGTCGATGCGCCGCATCGCCCGCAAAATTGATGGGTTCGATCCCATTCGAGCAATTGCAGCGCCTGCCCGGCGACGCCGATCACCGCCTCGTCCAGCCGGGTCCATAAGGCCCGCAGTCCCTCGAATGTCCAACCCGGCGGCGCTTTAGACAGCTCAGCCTCAGCGGCATAACAGGGCTGACCATGCAGCGTTCCCAGATACAAGCGGCGAACGGTCGGCCATTTGGCGAACGGCCAGACTGACGCCAGCGGCAGTTCCAAGTCCTTTTCAGCGGTTCGAATCAGCAATTCGCCATGGGCCGAGAAGATGAACCACCGGGCCGGCTGTTCAAGAGCCGTGGGCGGCAGAATGGCGGGCTGAAAATCATCCGGCAACATCAGCATGAGCAAGCGCTCCCGTTCCGTTTCAAATAATTCTGTCGGTCAGCAAGGGCTGGCCGGTCGCTGACTCGCCCAAGGTGTTTCGCACCCGCATCAGCGCCTGCGGCAGGCTGGCTGAAAGCAGCAGTTTACCCGGAATGTTGCGTAAACCGGCCCGCCGCAGCAACAGCGCCGGTTGCCCATGCACCCCGGCCACCGCGACCAGAACGCCATCACTCCGCAAGCGCTCAATGGCCGAATCCAGCGCGACCAGTCCCGATACATCCATGATCGTGACCTGTTCGATGTTGATGATCACGGCCCGAGGTCGGGCGCCAATATCGTGCAGGGCGCTCATTGCTTTTTCCGCTGCGCCGAAAAACAGCGAGCCGGATACTTCATACAACCGCACCCCCTCCGGCAACGGACCTTCCAGACGAGGATGATCGGCCTCAATATGCTTGCCGCCGGTCAGTTCGGCCATCCGGCTCATGAACAGCAGCGCCGCCAGCACTACGCCGATGCTGATCGCGATCACCATGTTGAAAATCACCGTCAGCCCGAAACAGACCAGCAACACTAGAATGTCGCTACCGGGGGCAACCCGGAAAATATGGCGGAAGTGCTGATGTTCACTCATATTCCAAGCGCCTTGCAGCAACAACGCCGACAGCGCCGCCATGGGCAGATAGCCCAGCAGCGGCGCCATCGCCAGTAATACCAGCAGGATAAACAGGGCTTGCAATACCGCCGCCAGTGGACTGCGGGCGCCGGCGCGGATATTGGAAACGGTGCGGGCCAGCGCCCCGGTCGCCGCAATCCCGCCAAAGAACGGCGCGACCACATTGCCGATCCCTTGCCCGATCAATTCGGCGTCGGGATCGTGTTTGGTTCCGGTCATGCCATCGGCGACTACCGCGCATAACAGCGCCTTGATCGCCCCGATCAGGGCGATGGCCATCGCGGGTCCCAGCAGTTCCTCAATCAAGCTCAGCGATAAACCCAGCGGTTGCCCATTCGGACCCGGCAATTGCCAGGGCAGCGTCAACTGCGGCGGGAACGGCGGAATCCCCGTCAGGGTTTGCCCGCCTTGGACGTAGTTGAAGCGGGAGGCGATGGTGGCGACCTCAAAACCCTCAACCCACCGGGTCAGCAACCAGGCCAACACGGTTCCAGCAACAATGCCGATCAGCGGCCCAGGCAGACCGATTTTCAGGCGCGGCCACAGCAGCAGCACCGCCAGCGTCGCCGCGCCAATCAGTAGATCGGGGCCGTGAAAACCGGGCAGGGTCTGACTGATCAGCCCAATCCGGTCGAGAAAGCGATCCGGTTGCGCCGCCAGTTGCAGGCCGAAAAAATCCTTGAATTGCAGGCTGACAATGACCACTGCGCTGCCGGCGGCGAAGCCGGTCGTCACCGGGTAAGGGATGAACTGGATCAGCTTGCCCATCCGCGCGACCCCCATGGTGATCAGCATGATCCCGGCCATCCACCCGGCAGTCAGCAGTCCGCCAAGGCCATATTTTTCGGCAATCGGATGGAGGATGATAATAAAGGCGGCGGTCGGCCCGGATACGCTGAACCGGGAACCACCCGTCAGCGCGATGAGCAGGCCGGCGACAATTGCGGTATACAAGCCATATTGTGGGGGTGCGCCGCTGCTAATCGCCAAGGCCATGGTCAGCGGCGTCGCGACGATACCGACGGTAACGCCGGCCAGCAGATCGGCCCGTAACTTGCTCAAGTTATAGCCGCCGCGCAGTTTGTCGCGCAGTGCAGTGGCGAAAGGCAGATACAACGGATGTTGCCGGTCCGGTTTCAATCATGGCCTCCTTCAAGCGCAGCAGGTCTAACGATCAGATACGAGTTTGCAGTCCATGCCAACCTGATTCTGTTACGTAATCATCACAATAAGCGACGACGCAATAAAAATTGGCGAGTCAGGCAATCTTTCCTATAATCGCCGCCATTTTTCGGCCAAACCGTTCCCCAAAGGGGGTTTTGGCGCGACTGGACATCCCTAGCGATCTCTCCGGTGAACGTCCCAGCAAGAGCGACGCGCGCGGCCGGGTCAGGGCGCATTTTCACAGGCCTGCAAGCTGGGCGCACCGTCCCGGTATTTCCCCGTAATTTTCGTGCTGAGGCACTGTTTCAGGAATTAGGAGTAGAGAGTTAATGCCCTCGCGTAGCGAACTGGCCGCCCGTTCCCTGCTGAACGCCATGACCGAGCAATCCCCCACCCCCTCGCGCCGGGAACTGGCTAACGCCATCCGCGCCCTCAGTATGGATGCAGTGCAACGGGCCGAGTCCGGCCATCCCGGCGCCCCAATGGGCATGGCCGATTTCGGCGCAGTGCTGTGGAACGACTTTTTGCGCCACAACCCCGCCGATCCAAAGTGGATCAATCGCGACCGGCTGATCCTGTCCAACGGTCACGGCTCGATGTTGCAATATTCGTTGTTGCACCTGAGCGGCTATGACCTGAGTATCGAAGACTTGCGCAGCTTCCGGCAACTGGGATCGCGGACTCCTGGCCATCCCGAATATGGGCGCAC
>JAJHPN010000255.1 GCA_020890855.1 Candidatus Contendibacter sp.
TGTTGAAGGACATGATCGTTAAATCACGGACGCTCAGCGGTTTCGACGCGCCTTATGTGCCGGGCTGGGATTGCCACGGTCTGCCGATTGAGCAGGTGGTGGAAAAGAAGCTGGGCAAGGTCGGGGTAAAAGTGGACGCCGCCGAGTTCCGCAATGCCTGCCGGGCGTTTGCGGCGGAACAGGTCGCCAGTCAGAGCGCCGATTTTCAGCGGCTGGCGGTGCTGGGCGACTGGGCGAATCCGTATTTGACGATGGATTTCCGGGCCGAGGCCGATATTGTCCGGTCACTGGCGAAAATCATTGCTAACGGGCATTTGCATCGTGGTTCCAAGCCGGTGCATTGGTGCATCGACTGCGGCTCGGCGCTGGCCGAGGCCGAAGTGGAATATGAAGACCGTGAATCGCTGGCGATTGACGTGCGCTTTCCGGTCGCCAATCCTGAAGCGTTACTGGCCCGCTTGCATCATGTCGAGGGCCATGACGGCAAAGGCGCTTTCTCAGTGGTGATTTGGACGACCACCCCGTGGACCTTGCCGGCCAACCGGGCGGTGGCGGTTAATCCCGGCTTTGAATATGTGCTGGCGCAAGTCGAAACTGACCGAGGCCAGGAGCGGCTGCTGGTTGCCGAGTCATTGTTAAAAGAGTCGCTGGCCCGCTGGCAGGTCGAGAGTTATCAAATTATCGCCTATGGGCCAGGTCGTGATCTGGAAGGACTGCTGTTGCGTCACCCGTTTTACGACCGCGAAGTGCCGATCATTCTCGGCGATCACGTCACTACCGAAGCCGGCACCGGCGCGGTGCATACCGCCCCCGCGCACGGCCAGGAAGACTATGCGGTCGGTTGCCGTTATGACTTGCCGGTGGACAATCCGGTCGGGCCGGATGGCAAGTTTCTAGCCGATACCCCGCTGTTTGCCGGACTGCATGTTTTCGCCGCCAATGAGCGGGTGATCGATACCCTTAAAGCGCACGGGATGTTATTACGGATCGCTCGTCTCAAGCACAGCTATCCGCATTGCTGGCGGCATAAAACCCCGGTGATTTTTCGCGCTACTCCACAATGGTTTATCAGTATGGAGCAGCACGGTCTGCGCGCCCGCGCTTTGGAAGAAATCAGGAAGGTGCGGTTTACTCCGGACTGGGGCGAGGCGCGGATTCAGGGCATGGTCGCTAATCGCCCGGACTGGTGCATTTCCCGGCAACGCTATTGGGGCGTACCGATGACCTTGTTTATTCACAACCAGACCGGCGAGTTACATCCCAATACGCTGGAACTGATGGAACAGGTCGCGCAACGGATTGAACAGGGCGGAATTAACGCCTGGTTTGAACTCAATCCAGTGGAATTATTGGGCGCGGATGCAGCGAATTACACCAAGACGCCGGACACGCTGGATGTGTGGTTTGATTCCGGCACCACTCATCTCTCAGTGCTGGATCGCCGTCCGGAATTGCATTTTCCGGCGGATTTATATCTGGAAGGCTCCGATCAACATCGCGGCTGGTTTCAGTCCTCGTTGTTGGCTTCAGTGGCGATGCGCGGCATTGCGCCGTACAAAGGTTTGTTGACCCACGGCTTCACCGTCGATGCCCAGGGCCGGAAGATGTCCAAGTCCATGG
>JAJHPN010000049.1 GCA_020890855.1 Candidatus Contendibacter sp.
CAACGAGCAGACCTTGCGCCGCCTGCTTCAGTAGCGGGCGGACATCGACCGGTGGCGATAATCCCTGCGCGAGCAGCGCCTGAGTGAAGTCGCGGTAGTAATCGCCCTTGAGATTGCGGCGGCACAGCCCAGCCTCAAACAGGCGTTGCGCCAGCGGCGGAAACCGGTAGGCCAGATCGGCAACCTGTCCCGGGGTTCCGAAGTGCTGTGGATGAGCCATGAGGTAGGGCCAGAGGAACGGGTAAGCGGTGTCGCGCCCCAGATAAGAGGAGCAGGCGGCGTGCAACGACTCAACCAGCGTTTCAGTCACGGGCGCTGGCGCAAACAGTAATTCGGCGAGCATCGCGGAGCTGGAGCCGGTTTCAGCGGCGATGTTGCGCATCGAATTCTGCAACCCCTTGACCCGCCCGCTCCGGTTGGCGGCCAGTTTGGCCATCAGCCAGGGCGAGCGGCGGGCGATCCCGGCATCGCCCAGACCCAGACGACAGCGCAGTGCGGCGTTGAACAGCCGGAAGGCGACATTGGCGGAGGTGTCGTGATCAATGTTGAGCATCTTGATGTGCAACACTTTGGTCGGTCCGCCGCCGGAAAAATCGGTTGTCGCGTAGAACAGCGGTTCGGTCGGCGGTTTACACTCGAAATGGCGCAGAAACCACACTAGAGCGACCTCGGCCTGATCATCCGGCCCCAGCGCCAACCGCAAGGCTTCACTGTATAGATCATTTTTATCGTGCGATTTGAGCAGCGGCGCCAGTATTGTCCAGGCGGCGGCCCGCTGTTCCGGCAACGCGGGCAACCGGTATAGCGCGGCGCCGAGTTCTTCCGGATCAAGCAGCATATGCGGCAATCGGGCGAACCGTTCGGCGAACGCTGCCGGGTCCAGCCAGCCAGCGGTATGAGTCGGTAGGGACAGTAGAATATTCTGCCTGGCGGCCAACAGTTTTAGGACATGCCTCAGCCGGCGTTGCAGCGCCAGACTGAAGTGCAGGTTGAGCATCTGCGCCCCCCGGCTGCCTGTGGCAAAGTGGGCGATATGGCGCTCGCGCCAAATCTGCGCCAACAACAGCGCCGGCAGTTCCACGGCCTGCGCCCAACCGGGATAAACACCATCAGCCAGCGGTTTTTGCCAGAAGGTCAGCCGTTTCGCCAGCGGCGCCAGAATGGTTTGGACCCGGCTGGACTGCGCGGCGTCGGCGAAACGCAGCATCCCCGCAAAGAGCCGGTCGTAATCGGCCCAGGTGGGCGCTCGCCGCTGGGTCCGGGCTATATCCAGCGCCAGCGCTTCGGCGGTCTCACACCAGACGCCATCGGGCGGCGTCAGGGCGGCTGAATGATCAGGAATGGTCGCTTCCAGAATTCCACACTGCGTCGTCACCAGCCAGCGGTCCAGAAACGCCAATCGTCGGCCTAATAAGATATTGCCGGGGTGCTCCGCCGCCCGTCGCCGGATGGCCGTGATCTGCTCCTGCAATGTGGCGCATTGATCAGCAAGACTTTTCGCCATTGGCGCGGGATGGGCTGCTGGGCGTTCAGCAAGCAGATGCGCGATCGGGCTGAGTTCAGCGGGGGGCAAGACGGCAGCCAGCTCCCGCACCCGCCGCAGCGCATCGTCATCGA
>JAJHPN010000272.1 GCA_020890855.1 Candidatus Contendibacter sp.
GACGGATCCCCTAGATAACCGATAGCCAGAATCGGCCATTCCTCCAGCCGTTCCCGCATAACGTCGCCAAGACCCTGCTGGCGAAAATCTGAATTCGCCAGATTTTCCTGGAACAACAGGCAAACATCCCGCAATCCCAAAAAACCGGCGTTGCCAGCAACCAAACCAACACGCTCTACCTGATCGGCGTAACGGCGAATGCCCGCGACGATACCCTCTTCATCAGAGCCGTCGTCGTCCACCGCAGGCAGCATCTCCAAAATGCCGAGCAACTCGGCGACTTCAGCTTCCAATGCGGCGATATCTTCTTCCGGTACGAGCATGGCTGCTGAATCTCTCTCGCGAGCGGGCGGTAAAAACGGGTGGTTGTTTGTGCCGACGAATCTAATCCGCTTAGGTTGGCAACCGGAACACGCGCACGGAACTCAACAAGCTTCTCGCGTACTCCACCAGATTGGTGGTTTGAACAGTCTGTTCATTCAACTGCTGGCTAGTCTGGCGAGTACCTTCCTGAATCTGCTGGGCGCGGCTGAGCAATTCACTACTCATGCGCGCCTGATCCTGCGAGCGGGATGCGATCTGTTGCACAGCGGCCACCAGATCAGCTGTGGTCTCCTGGGTTCGCTTCATCTGATCACCCGCCTGCTCCGCTAGTTTGCTCCCATCCACGACTTGGCTAATGGCGGTGTTCATGGTGCTCGCTGTATCCGCCGTTTCGATCTGGATATTGCTCACCAAGGTGGAAATTTGCGAAGTGGCCTCACGGGCATTTTCCGCCAGTCGCTGCACTTCGTCGGCGACCACTGCGAAGCCACGACCGGCCTCACCAGCCGAAGCCGCGTGCATGCTGGCGTTCAACGCCAAAATATGGGTACGCTCAGCGATGGTGTTAATCAGGTTCACCACGCCACTGATTTCCTGGGAACGTTCGCCTAAACGCTTGATCCGTTTTTCCGTTTCACGAATGGTGTCGCGGGTGCTATTGATGCCATTCACCGTGCTGGTCACCGTTTGCAGCGCGGCCTGAGTCGTTTTCATAGCGGTTTCGGCTGTCGCATTGCAGGTTTGCGCCAGTTCGGCAATCTGTTTCATGGCGTCCGCAGCGGAGGCCAGATCGGTAGCGGTTTGTTCCACCGCCTGGCGCTCATCGTCAGCTACGGCGATCACCGTATCAGACTGCGCTTTCACCTTGTCGGAAGCGACTGCCACATCCTCAGAGATACGGATCACGCCCCGCAATACTTTGGCGGTCTCGTCGGTCAACAGGTTCAGTGCGTCGGCTACTGGACCGGTCATATCCTCGGTCACCGGCACCTTGATAGTCAGGTCTCTCTGGCTCAACTGGGACACCGCTTGCAGCAGGCTGGTAGGGGATGGTTTCTGCCCAGACATCAGCCGGGTCTCTCTGGCTCAACTGGGACACCGCTTGCAGCAGGTGGATGATGGAGTCGTTGAGCTGTTCGTTTTCACGCTCCGCCTGCACCAGCGCAGTCACGCGTGCGTCCAACATGGCGTCGAACGCTTGGCCCAGTTCCGACAGTTCGTCGCTGCCGGTCAGACCGGTGCGAGAGTCGTAATTACCTTCACCGATCTGCTTCACGGTGGTCATCATCCGAT
>JAJHPN010000407.1 GCA_020890855.1 Candidatus Contendibacter sp.
GATCGCGACGAGGCGCGGCGGTTGATCGACCGTTATCGTGAAGACGGCGCAATTGCAGCGGCGCTGACCGAGGTTCGGGCGTTCTGGCGGGATTGGCTGGGCGCCGTGCAGATCGAGACGCCAGACCCGGCGCTGGATCTGATGGTCAATGGCTGGCTGGCCTATCAAACGCTCAGTTGCCGGTTGTGGGGCCGCTCGGCGTTTTATCAGTCGGGCGGTGCGTTCGGTTTCCGCGACCAGTTGCAGGACGCCGCCGCGTTGATTTACCACGCCCCGGAACTGACCCGCCAACAACTGTTGCTGCACGCCGCTCATCAATTCGTTGAAGGCGATGTGTTGCACTGGTGGCATCCGCCGGGCGGGCGTGGGATTCGCAGTCGGTGCAGCGATGATTTGCTATGGCTGCCCTATCTGGCGGCATTTTATGCTCGCGTGACCGGCGACGGGAGCCTGTTTGGCGAGCCCGTCCGTTTCCTCAAGGCAAGGCGGCTTGAACCGGGGGAAGACGAGCTGTTTCTGCTTCCGGAGGATTCCGGCGAAACCGCCAGCCTGTACGAACACTGTTGCCGGGCGCTGGATCGCTCTTTGACCCAGGGAAGCCACGGTTTGCCGCTGATGGGAACCGGCGACTGGAACGACGGCATGAACCGGGTCGGGCGGGAAGGGCGCGGTGAAAGTGTCTGGCTTGGTTTCTTTCTGTACGCCACGCTCGGCGAATTCATTCCAGTCTGCGGCCAGCACGGCGATTACAACCGCACCCGGCGTTACGCCGCGTTTCGCCGCGATCTGGTTGAGGCGCTGAACCAGCACGGTTGGGATGGCGACTGGTACCGGCGAGCCTGGTATGACCATGGGGCGACGCTCGGCTCCGCGGCCAGCGATGAAGGCCGGATTGACGCGCTGGCGCAAGCGTGGGCGGTGCTTTCCAAAGCAGCCCCCTGGGAGCGGGCGGAAGCGGCCATGGATGCGGTCGAACGGCATCTGATCTCGGAAGCGGACGGCCTGATTCGGTTGCTGACTCCGCCATTTGTCCAGACCCCGCATGATCCTGGCTATATCAAGGGCTACGCTGCGGGAGTGCGGGAGAATGGCGGCCAGTACACGCATGCCGCGCTGTGGGTCGTGCGGGCGCTGGCGGAGCTGGGTCGGCGCGACCGGGCGGTAAAGCTGCTGGATATGCTCAATCCGATCCAGCACGCCTTGACGCCGGAAGCGGTAGCGACTTACCGGCTGGAACCGTTTCTGGTCGCTGCTGATGTCTATGGCGCTGCGCCACATATTGGGCGCGGCGGTTGGAGCGGCTACACCGGGGCGGCGGGCTGGATGCTGCGGGTGGCGCTGGAATCCATTCTCGGTCTGGAACTGGTCGAAGATCACATCCTGCGGTTGCGGCCGTGCATCCCTGACCACTGGCCGGGGTTCCGGCTGCGTTACCGCTTGGCGGATGGCGATGCGGTTTACGACATTGTGGTGCGTAATTCAGCGGGTATCGCGGAACGGGTGATCGCAGTGGAAATCGATGACGCGCCTGGCGTAATTGAGAAGGGCGCGGCCTGTGTTCCTCTGTTCCGGGATGGCCGCGTTCATCAGGTTATCGTGATGCTGGGAGCGGCGG
>JAJHPN010000044.1 GCA_020890855.1 Candidatus Contendibacter sp.
TTTCGCACCAGATGATCGTGCGCGTCGCTCAAATCGCTGCCGATGCGCTGCAAAAATTGCTTTCCCAGCGCCGGGTTGCGATCAAGCAGTGCTTTAACTACCGGCTTTTCGATGAAACAAATTCGACTGGCGCTCAGCGCCTCAGCGCTGTAACGGCGATTAGCGTCGAGCAGCAGACCCCGGTAGCCCAAGGTGTCGCCGGGGTATGAAAGCCGAATAGGGATCACGTTACCATCAACGTCGCTTTTTCGGATCGCTACCGTGCCGGAGACGACGCAGTAAATACCATGGCTCGGCTCGCCCACCGAAAAAATGGATTCGCCCGCACGATATTCGCGACTTTTCCGATAACGGGCTAGCAATCGAGTTTCCTCTTCGTTCAAAACCCGCCACTCATTACACTGGCGCAGTTGACAGGTCAAACAATTCGCGCCAAGCGTTCTGCCACGCTTTTCTGCCATCAATGCTCTCCTTTGGTCGTACCGTGTTTTGCAAGCCCATGCGTTGACAGGACTGGCTTATTTTTAATTGTTTTATGAAATAATCTGTTATTTGTCGCGTTTGAGTTCCGTTTAATTAGGCGTCATAGCCGTACCAGAACTAAAAGCTATAATTGAAAGAGATTAGCTCAAAATTTGGTCAAGCGAATAAAACTTACCATGGGTGCAAAATGCACAAGCAGCGGCTTTTGTCGATAGCAGTTATTCTGATAATTTTATTGATGTTGGGCATGGCATGGTGGTGGCTTCGACCGGCGACGGACACGGAACGCTACGCCGCCAAACCCGCTGGCTGGGACAGCCCGGCTGGAAAATGCGTGGTCTGTCACAGTCTGGAGAAAGACGGCCTGGCGCGGGTTGCGCCCAATTTGTGGGGCATCGTCGGAGCGCCCAAGGGCGGAGCCAGGGGATACGGCTACTCGCTGGCGCTGGCCAAAGCCGGCGGGGTATGGACCCGGCAGGAACTGGACGCCTACCTCACCGCGCCTGGGCAGTTCCTGCCCGGCACTGCCAAGACGATTACCGGTGTGCCTGATGCCGGGGAGCGCGCCAGGATCATCGCGTTTCTGGCGACGTTGAACGATTGAGTTTTGGCGATTCCCGACGCATCCTTCAGGCGTCGTCCTTCCTGTCTCACGGAATCCTGTCTCACCCAAAGCAACGAGTCAGTCGCAAAACCCAACTAAGCCCCAAACTCCAGCTCTCCTACCCTATGACCATTCTGACTTTTTTTATCGAACCCGGCGGCGCGTTGCGCGGGCAGTGGCGGGTTCCTGGCGATAAGTCCATTTCTCACCGCGCCATCATGTTGGGCGCATTGGCTGAGGGCATTACGACCATTACCGGCTTTCTCGACGGCGAGGATTGCCTGGCGACGATCAAAGCCTTCCGGACGATGGGCGTAGTCATTGACGGCCCCGACCAGGGCCGGGTCACGGTTCACGGGGTCGGCCTGCACGGATTGCAAGCACCCGCCGGGCCGCTGGACCTGGGCAATTCCGGCACGTCGATGCGGCTGATGAGCGGGATTTTGGCCGGGCAGACGTTCGACTGCACCCTGACCGGCGACGCCTCGCTCACCGGCCGGCCGATGCGGCGGATCACCGAACC
>JAJHPN010000317.1 GCA_020890855.1 Candidatus Contendibacter sp.
AGACTTACGCGAGTAATCATATCGGATTGATCGCCGAAATATACCCCGCCGGTTACTGGGTTATGAGCTATTAGTAGAAGGTGGGCGCTCTCCAGAGCGAATGATTGAGCGGCTGTCGAACGCCGCCACTGGAGTAGATGACAGTGAGAAAAAGGCGCTGCATCAAACAGTCTGAACCACTGGCATAATAAAAACTATGCACTATTCACTGAGTCGTTTCATACCATTAATTCTGTTTATCAGCGTATTCTTGCTGCTGTTGATTCCCGAACTGCCGGGGCCGGCGCAGGCTGGGGTGATTCCGCCATTCACTATGTGCTGTGATGAGAAGCGTTCAAGCATCGTACAAATCCAATGACATCGTTGCTGTGCAATGTAACGATCGGCGCGGCGGTGAGCATTGAAATCGGTTAGTGAGAGATTATCGAAAAACTCGACATTGATTTTTAAAGAAAATTTAATGTGGGATCGGCTTCTAGCTAGTTTTGAGATGCAAAAATAATGATAAAAATCAATAAATTAACTTTTATACTGTCTCTTAAGTCCAACCCATTGTAGCTATGGCCCGAATGTTACGGTAGATCGACGGGGTATTTAAGAGAGCCGCTTCAAGAACTGATCGGCGGGAAGGCCGGGCAGCGGCGCGGCTGTTATGGCAACAGCGCAACCGCTATACTTTGCGGGCGCAACGTCGCTCCACATTCACCCCCAAACGAGGATTTATTCATGGCCCAACTCAAACCCGGAGTTGTTACCGGCAAAGATTATCTGACCTTGGTCGCCGCAGCGAAAGCCGGCGGTTACGCGCTACCCGCAGTCAACGTCTCCAGCAGCAGCACCACCAATGCGGTGCTGGAAGCAGCGGCCAAAAACCAGGGTGACGTGATCATTCAACTTTCCAATGGCGGCGCCCAGTTCTACGCCGGCCAGGGTATGAAGGACAGTTTCAAGGCCAAGGTGCTGGGCGCGGTGTCTGCGGCGCTGCATGTTCACCTGCTGGCGGAACATTACGGGGTGTGCGTGGTGCTGCACACCGACCACGCCAACAAGGCGCTGATTCCCTGGGTTGACGCCCTGCTGGATGAGGGCGAGAAATACTTCAAGCAGCACGGCAAGCCGCTGTTCAGTTCACACATGCTCGATCTCTCCGAAGACAGCATGGAATTTAATCTGAACGAATGCGCCCGCATCCTGACCCGGATGGCCCCGCTGGACATGAGCCTGGAGATCGAACTGGGCGTGACCGGCGGCGAAGAAGACGGCATCGGCAAGGAAATGGACGAAAGCGCCGATAATTCCCACCTTTACACCCAGCCGGAAGACGTGCTGCAAGCCTATGAGCGGTTGAACCCGATTGGGCATTTCTCCGTCGCCGCCTCGTTTGGCAACGTGCATGGCGTCTACAAGCCCGGCAACGTGCAATTGCGTCCGGAGATCCTCAAGAACTCGCAGGCCCTGATTGAGCAAAAGCGGGGGACCGCCCCCAAGCCGCTCAATCTGGTGTTCCACGGCGGTTCCGGTTCGGAAAAGGAAAAGATCACCGAAGCGGTCAGTTACGGCGTGTTCAAGATGAACATCGACACTGACCTGCAATTTGCCTATTCCGAAGCCATTGGCAAGTTTGTCAGTGAGAATCCCAAGGCGTTCCTGTACCAGGTCGATCCGGAAACCGACAAGCCCTACAAGAAGTTCTACGACCCGCGTAAATATCTGCGGCTGGCGGAACAGAACATGGTGGCCCGGTTAAATGAAGCGTTTGTCGATCTTGGCTCGAAAGGCAAGTCGCTAGCCCTGTAAGCCTGAATATCAGCGGTGGGTGAGTTTTTTAGCTCATCCGCCGTTTTTTATGGGCGGAATAATGACAATCAGCGTTGTCCGCTAGATACCGGTATTTTTCTAGATCCCTGACATCCGCAATTCGCTATCAGTGCGGATTGTTCTCTTGAGGTGATGGCGACAATGATCAGCGCCGTAATCGTCATCGGTGATG
Organism: Candidatus Contendibacter sp.; assembly: GCA_020890855.1. Taxonomy (GTDB): domain Bacteria; phylum Pseudomonadota; class Gammaproteobacteria; order Competibacterales; family Competibacteraceae; genus RXIV01. The sequence continues at coordinate 1,991 of JAJHPN010000317.1, forward strand.
CCGCAACACAACCAGCGACCGGCCTTGCACCGGATATGGATCTTCGGGGGGATGCTCATTACTACTCACCGGCCGGCCTTGCGGCAAGGCGGTGTCAATCAGCACTTCAAACAGGGTTTGATCCCGCAACGCTGGCAACACAAACGAAATTTCCTCATGATGCGCATTGAACAACAGCAGAAAATCATCGTCCTGCAAGGGATGACCGCGCTCGTCCCAGTCGCCTAATCCATCGCCCGGCAAATAGAGTCCCAGACAGCGGGCGTAATCGTGGGTCCATTCCTCATCATCAATTTCCCGACCATCGGGATTAAACCAGAGAATATCGCGAATGCCATCGCCATGAATCCCCCGGAAAAAATGACGGCGGCGGAAGGTAGGGTGATCGCGACGTAATTGAATCAGGCTTTGTGTAAAAGCCAGCAATTGCCGGTTCTCCGGCAACCAGGAAATATCCCAGTCCAGCCAACTGACTTCGTTATCCTGGCAATAGGCGTTGTTATTACCGCCTTGGGTGCGTCCGACCTCATCACCAGCTAATAGCATGGGTACGCCCTGCGAGAGCAGCAGGGTCGCCAGCAGATTACGGCGCTGGTGCAGCCGTAAGGCCAGAATGTCCGGATCTGTAGTGTCACCTTCCGCCCCGCAATTCCAGCTACGGTTATGTGATTCGCCATCCTGATTATTTTCGCCATTTGCTTCGTTATGGCGCTCGTTATAACTGACCAGATCATAAAGCGTGAAACCATCATGGGCAGTAATGAAATTGATGCTGGCATGAGGGCGGCGATCGTTATGCTGATAGAGATCAGCGGAACCCGTGAGCCGATACGCCAGATCGCCGATTAAACCGCCCTCGCCACGCCAGTAGTCGCGCACCACGTCACGATACTTGCCATTCCATTCACTCCAACCCACCGGAAATTTGCCGACCTGATAACCGTTTTCGCCTACATCCCATGGTTCAGCAATCAGCTTGACCTGCGACAATACCGGGTCTTGCTGAATGACATCCATAAAAGCGCCCCCCTGATCGACCTCGCCATCTGTTTCTCGCGCCAATGTGGCAGCTAAATCAAAACGGAAGCCATCCACCCGCATTTCCTGCACCCAATAACGCAGGCTGTCCATAACCAGTTGCAAGACGCGCGGATGAGCGGTATTCAGGGTATTGCCGCAACCGGTATAGTCCATGTAATAGCGCGGATGCTCCGGGGACAGCCGATAATAAACGGCATTGTCAATCCCCTTAAAGCTAAGCATCGGGCCAAATTGATTACCTTCCGCAGTGTGGTTGTAAACCACATCGAGAATCACTTCGATGCCTGCCGAATGCAGGGTTTTGACCATGCTTTTGAATTCAGCGACTGGATTATCTGTAGCGGCATAACGAGGATTTGGGGCGAAATAGCCCAAGGTGCTGTAACCCCAGTAGTTATGCAGTCCCCGATCCAGCAGCAACCGTTCATCCGCGAAATAATGAATGGGCAACAACTCCACGGTCGTCACGCCCAACGCTTTCAGGTAATCAATCACTACCCCGCACCCCAGCCCGGCGTAGGTGCCGCGCAATTCCGGCGGTAATCCGGAATGGCGCATGGTGAAGCCGCGAACATGCAACTCATAAATCAGCGTGTCATGCCAGGGAATACGCGGCAAGCGGTCGTCGCCCCACATGAAAGCGCCATCCACCACCTGACATTTTGGCATTCCCGGTGCGCTATTGCGGGTGCTGAAACTCAGGTCTTCGCCACGCCCGCCAATCCGGTAGCCGAACTGGGCGTCACTCCAGTGCATCGGGCCGACAATGGCCTTAGCGTAAGGATCCAGCAGCAATTTATGGGCATTAAAACGATGCCCTTCCTCCGGTTGGTAAGGGCCATGAATCCGGTAGCCGTACAACAGTCCAGGCCGAGCTTCCGGCAAATAACCATGCCAAACCTGCCCGGTCCGTTCTCGCAATGGAATCTGTTCTATTTCATGCTTGCCTTTAACGTCAAACAGACATAACACGACTTGATCGGCGTGTTGCGAAAACAAGGCAAAATTAACGCCTTCACCATCCCAGGTAGCGCCAGGCGGGTAGGGTCGGCCAGGCCAGACAGTGGTCGGTTTATTCATCATATTTCTTGAAAGTCATTCTTGATATTAAGGATCAGGCGCCAGATAGTAGGCATCAGCAAAACAACCGGATGCCTGATACTTGACGCCCGATGTCTTAGTTGTTACTCACTGAACGCCCGCAGACTCTTGGTGACTTCGCCCGGCCCCACCACGGTAATGCCGCCTGCAGTAACAGTATAGCGGCGCCGGTCGGCTTCAAGATCATAGCCAATCCGACTACCCGCTTCGATTACGTTGTACTGACCGACAATGACACGCCGCAACCGGGAACCGCGCTTGATCCAGACGTAATCCTGAATCACGCAATCTTCCAGTTCCACATCATCCTCAATAATGACTTCACGGCGAATCAGGGAATTACGGAGCGAAGCCTGACGGACCATTGACCCGGCGGCAACCACGCTGTTATGAACTTGAGCATCCAGAATTCGCGCGACCGGTCCCTGATAATTACTGGAGAAGATTCGCCACTGCGGATTGAACATGTCAAAGCGTGGGTTCAGTCCCAACAAATCCTGGTGCGCCTCAAAATAGGCATCCAGAGTTCCTACATCGCGCCAATACGCCTGCTCTTCATACGGCTTGGTGCCCGGCACCTTGTTAGTAGCGAAATCATAGGCGAACAGTCGGTGAGTTTCTTTCAGCTTCGGCAACACATTGTGGCCGAAATCATGCTCACCGCGCTGATTGGCTTCCTTGAGCGCCCGCACTAGAACTTTGGCATCAAACAGGTAATTACCCATTGAGGCATAAGCGCGAGTCGGATCAGACGGCATTGGGGCCGGGTTGGCTGGCTTTTCCTGAAATTCACTCACCCGACCGGCATGATCAGCGGCAATCACTCCAAACGCGCTGGCATCGGCAATTGGCACTGGCAAGGCAGCTACTGTGACATCAGCAGCCCGCTCATGGTGAAAATCCACCATCTGCTGAATATCCATCCGGTAGATATGATCAGCGCCGAATACGACCACCAGATCAGGATCGTGCAATTGAATCAGATTGATATTCTGATAGACCGCATCAGCCGTTCCCTGAAACCAGTCGCCGCCGCGCATCATTTGCGGCGGCACGACCGTGACGAACTCCTCATTCCGCATCGGTGACACGACCCACGCTTTGCGGACGTGTTCAATCAGCGACTGCGATTTGTATTGCACCAGCATATAAATCGCCTGAATTCCGGAATTCAGCAGATTGCTTAATACAAAGTCGACAATTCGGTAGCGACTGCCAAAGGGTAAGGATGGTTTTGAATTATCAGCCGTGAGTGGTTGCAGACGGGAACCTTCACCGCCAGCCATGATAAACGCCAAAATTTTCGGTTTTTTCATTACGATTCATCCTTCAGTGGTAGTAAGAGCAGCTCACACAAACCCCCAAGTGGAATTGCGATCCAGTCGGGGCGGTTATCCAATTCATAACGAAGTTCATAACAGGCTTTCTCTAGAGTGAACAGTTCCAGAAGAATCTTCGCCTGATCGGGATCAGTGGGATATCCCGGACTGTCGCCTACGGCTTCAACATAGGCATTCAGAAACGCGGCCCGGGTTTGCTGTTCCCAATCGCTAAGATACGGCCAGAGTGTCGCCCGGTCGCAGGTCCCATCGGCGGTAGCCTGCCACAGGGCGGCATGAGCCGCATAGTTGAACGAGCGCAACATCCCGACCACGTCTCGCAGTGGCGAGTGCTTGGCGCGTCGCTCCGCCAGTGACCGCGATGGTTCGCCCTCGAAGTCGATGATGATGACATCGTCCCTGGCCACCAGTACTTGACCGAGATGGTAATCCCCGTGGTAGCGGGTCTTCGCAGCCTGTGGGGTCAGCGCCGCGACTTGCGCGGCGCGCGCTTCCGCTGTGCCTCTGGATTCCAGCACCTGGGTGGCCAATGAGGCATAACGACCCGCCTGCGGTACGCCGATTTCCGCCGCGAGCAGCCGTTCGGCCAGCACCCGATCCGACTCAGGGAGCCGCTTCAGGGACAGCTTGAGTCGCTCGAATGTTGTCTTCGCCTCCTCACGAATCCGGTCCATCCATTCGATCAAATCGACCGCCGTGATCGGTTCTGGATCGAACACCGGATTGCCCGTAGTTTGCGCCAACGCCCGGTGCAATTCGCCGGTGCGCTGACCCAGAGTCGCGGCGAAGAGCAGATAGACCGTATGCGCGTTCCCGCCAGCTTCTCGGAAGCTATCCGGCTGTTCGAGATAGTCCGTCAAAAAACGTTTCAGATAATCCTGGGTATAACCCCAAGCATCGCCTTGATTCGCCACGAAGCCTTGCAACAACACCAGAGTGATGCTATCCCCCGCCGCATCCTCATATTCAAGCGCGCCGGCCAGCGGC
>JAJHPN010000452.1 GCA_020890855.1 Candidatus Contendibacter sp.
CGCCCTGAATCAGCAGGGGCTGGATGCGTTGAAGCGCAATGATTACGCAACGGCGGCGACCGCATTGCAGAAAGCGCAGGAACTGGACCCCGCGGATATTGAGATCGCCGGCAATCTGGGGTACGCCCATTTGAAACTGGGTCAGTTCAAACGCGCCGCGCATCAACTGATCTACGCCATTTCGCTTGCGCCGGGACGAACCTCGTCATGGTTCAATCTGGGACAGGTTTATGGGGCGCTGGGTGATGTTGAAAAAGCGACAGGCGCATTCGCCATGACCTACCGCACTTCGCAGAATCCGGCCAAAACCGCCGATTTCATTCGTCAGGCGTTAACATTGCCGGAGAATAACGACACCACCCGCGAGGCGTTAAAACGGACGCTGAAGTTATTCGGACTGCCGCTAACCAGTGCGGGAGGTTAACGGCTGGCTTGTCGGGATCCATCACCGCCCCTCCAGCATTTCGCCCAAGGTGCGAGTCAGCAACCGTAAATCCTGATCCCGCGACAAGGTGTGTTCGCCATCCTTGACCAGAATCAGCCGCACATCGGGACTGCTCAGTTTCTCCATCACCTGCAAGCTGGTCCGCCACGGCACATCGGCATCCATCATGCCGTGAATCAAACGCACCGGGCAATCAATCGGCAATTCCGCCCGATTCAGCACCTGCTGCGCTTTCGCCTCTTCAATCAGCTTCAGGGTAATCAGGTAGGGTTCGCCGTAAGGACAGGGCAGGCGGATCATCCGCTCGCGCCGTAATTGCTCCCGCAACGGTTCGTCCAATTGCTCCCACAGCAGATATTCGGTGAAGTCGGCCGCGCAGGCCAGACCGAGCAGACCGGCGATTCGCTCCGGTCGCGCCAGCGCCGTTAGCAACATCAGCCAGCCACCCATCGAGGAGCCGACCAGCAGCTGTGGTCCTTCGGTCAATTGATCCAGCACCGCCAACGCTTCCTGCGCCCATTGACCAATCGCGCCATCGGCGAACTGGCCGCCGGATGCGCCGTGGCCGGAATAGTCGAATCGGACAAACGCCTGGCCGCGTTCCCGGCACCAGTGTTCCAGGGTCGTCGCCTTGGTTCCGGTCATGTCGGAAGTGAATCCGCCCAGGAAGATCACGCCCGGCGCCTTGCCGGAATGACGGTGATAGGCGAGGTTCACCCCGCCAGGCAAAGGCAACTGTTTTGGCTGAAAGGGAAAAATGGGCATCAGGCGACGATCCCCCAGGTTTGCGCGATCAGCGCCGGCAATACGACTCCGGCTGCGCCATTCAGACTGAAGGTGACATGCGGACTGAGCGGGGTTGGCTGTGGATTGATCTCCACCACCATCGCTCCGGCGGTGAGCGCGGTCAACGGCAGGTCGGCGGCCGGATAAACCAGCGATGACGTGCCAATGCTGAAAAAGACTTCGGCCTGAGCAGCGGCTTTTTCCGCCGCCCGCAACACCCCCGCCGGCAACATTTCGCCGAACCACACCACATCCGGGCGCAGCAGCCCACCACATTGCGGACAGCGCGGCGGGATTTCCCCACGTTCCAGCGCCGGATTTTCCACCGGGCAATCTTCGCTGAAGCATTTGGCGCG
>JAJHPN010000025.1 GCA_020890855.1 Candidatus Contendibacter sp.
AAACGCCAGGCTGCCGAAGAGGCGAAACGGCGGGCTGCCGAGGACGCCAAGCGTGAAGCTGCCGAAAATGCCAAACGCCAGGCTGCCGAAGAGGCGAAACGAAAGGCGGAAGAAGCCAAGCGCAAAGCCGACGAAGAGGCCAAGCGTAAAGCGGATGAGGAGGCGAAACGCAAGGCGGAAGCCGAGGCAGAGGCCCGGCGTAAAGAGGAAGAAGCGCACAAGCTGGCTCAGGAGTTGGCGGCTCGTGAGTTTGCCAGCAGCAGGATTAAGCCGTATGTGAAGCGTCAGTGGAATCCGCCGCCTGACAGTCAGAGTGGCTTGAGTTGCGAACTGGTCATATCGGTGACGGCTTCCGGTGCAGTGACTAACGTCAGAATTTCCAAGTCCAGCGGGGATGCCCTGTTTGATAATTCAGTAAAAGCTGCGGCGCTCAGAGCGTCGCCATTACCGATGCCTGCTGATGCCTACCAGTCTGCGTATATCGCCAAGCAGTCGCTACAGATAACATTTCGGGCTTCGGATTCCGATTAATTGAGAACGGTTTAAATCCTTATGACCTGCAAGTTCCAAGGGAGGCTGATCCTTGAAAGCAATTGAAAGAACGACCTGGTTTTTAGCAATTTTAATTGGCGTGTTTGGCGCGATGGCCGCCCACGCACAAATAACGCTGGATATCACCAAGGGCACTGAGGGCGGCGGTATTCCCATCGCGATTGCTCCGTTCAGCGGCGGCGCGACTGAAGACATGGCCGGCATCATCGCCTCCGACCTTCAGCGCACCGGTAAATTTGCCCCACAGGCCGCCGGATCGCGGGCTGATTATTCGGTCGCCGGTCAAGCCGGACCGGGCGGTTCGCGGGGCTATGTCGTGCAGTTCCAGTTAAGCGGCGCTCAGGGCGGCCAACTGCTCAACCTGTCGTTTGACGCGCCCGCCAATCAGTTACGAGCGGTCGCTCATCGCATCAGTGACCTGATTTACGAGAAGCTCACGGGTGACAAAGGGCTGGCCGGCACCCGCATCGCCTATGTCGCCGGTGGCGGCGGAACCTGGTATTTGATGGTCGCCGACGCCGATGGCCAGAATCCCCAGATGATCCTGCGCTCCGGCCAGCCGATCATGTCGCCCGCCTGGGCGCCGGATGGTTCAAGGTTGGCTTATGTGTCGTTCGAGGGTCGCCGTCCGCAAATCGTGGTGCAGGATGTCATCACCGGTGCGCGCCGCACCGTTTCCGCTGCGCCGGGCATCAATGGCGCGCCCTCGTGGTCGTCGGACGGTCAGCGGTTGGCCTTCACCTTGTCCAAGGATGGCAACCCGGAAATCTATGCGCTTAACCTCGGGTCGGCGAGTCCGGTGCGCCTGACCAATGGCGGCGCGATTGACACCGAACCGGTCTGGTTGCCGGATGGCAGCATCGTTTTCACCTCTGACCGGGGCGGCTCGCCGCAGTTGTACCGGATCGGTCCCGGTGGCGGCGCAGCGCAACGGCTAACCTTTGAAGGCGACTACAACGCCCGTCCGGCTGTATCCCCCGATGGTCGCACGATTGCGATGGTGCATCGGCGCGGTGGCCGCTTTCACATCGCGGTGCTGGACCTGCAAACCCGCCAGTTCCGGGTTCTGACGGCGGGCGGCCTGGATGAATCGCCCAGCTTCGCCCCGAACGGCAAGATGATCATTTACTCCAACGGCCAGCGTCTAACCGCCGTGTCGCTTGATGGCAGCGTTAAGCAGGATTTTGCCTTGCGCGGCAATGGCCGCGACCCGGTCTGGGCGCCGTTCGCCCGCTGATTTTAACTTTGCAACATTCATTTCAACGAGTTGAGGGGAAAATTGCATGAACGTCATGATCCGCACCTTGATTGCCGCCGGTTCGCTGGCGTTGCTGGCCAGTTGCGCGGCGACCGGCGAAAGCACCACCGAAGAACAGCAAACCACCCAGGATGCGACGGCGCAACCAGGGATCACTGCACAGCCAGGCCAGGAGGCTTACAGCTACGGTTATGGTCAGGCCCCGACCAGTGGTTACGAAACCTATGACGCCAGCAGCGGCGCGGCGGCGGGCGGCGGTAAACGGTCCGGTCAAGCGGTCGCCGGCAACGCGGTTCCCGCCGACCGCATTGTGTACTTCAGCTTCGATAGCGCGGAAGTTCTGCCGGAAAGCCAGACGATTATTGAGGCGAACGCCCGCAAATTGACCAAGAGTTCGCGGACGGTCACGCAACTGGAAGGGCATACCGATGAGCGTGGCAGCCGTGAGTACAATATCGCCCTGGGCGAGCGCCGCGCCAACGCAGTGCGGCAAGCGATGATTGCAATGGGCGTCGCGCCACAACAAATCCGGATAGTGAGCTATGGTGAGGAACGGCCAGCCGCAGCCGGCTCCGATGAGCAAAGCTATGCCCTGAACCGGCGTGTCGAAATCGTCTACTGATGGAAAAAACCGCCATGTTCACACTACGGTCCTGCTGGCTGATTCTGCTGGCGATGAGCGGTCTAGCGCTACCCGGCGCTGGTTTCGCCCAGCGCCCCCAGGACAGTGAACTGACTCTGGAGATGCTCCAGCGCATCGAACAACTGGAAGCGGAAGTCCGATATCTGCGTGGTGAACTGGAGCTCCAGCGCCATCAGCTGGAATTGCGTCAGCCGGAGCGGAGTACAGCGATCCCGACTCCCGCGCCGGTTGGCGTAAATCAACCGCCGCCCAGCGGCTACAGCCCACCGGCGCCGGTTGCGCCGCCTGTGGTTGCCGCGCCGCCGCCGGTGCAAGCGCCGCCGGTGCAAGCGCCGCCGTCTGCCGGTGGGACTGAACAGGCTGAGTTTGATGCGGCCTTGGGTGAGTTGCGCGAGGGCCGTTATCCGCAGGCTATTACTGATTTACAACGGTTCATGAGCGCCTGGCCGAGCAGCAGCCGGGTGGGGGACGCGCAGTACTGGCTGGGCGAATCCTATTATCTGAGCCGGAACTACGATGCGGCCAAGGAGGCGTTCATCACTCTGGGTTTGCGCTATCCGCAAAACGCCCGGTTGCCGGATGCGCTGCTGAAGTTAGGCTACATCTACGGGGAGCAGGGTGACACGGCTCGGGCGCGGGAAGTGTTGCAGAAGCTGGTGCAGGTTTACCCGAACAGTCCGGCGGCGGGGCTGGCCGGGAGGCGGTTGCAGTCGCTGCGCTAACCACAAGCAGAACTTGTGATTTGGGCGAATTGTTGTACTATTGGCAACCCTTTTGGGGCCGTTAGCTCAGCCGGTAGAGCAGCAGACTTTTAATCTGTTGGTCGTGCGTTCGAATCGCACACGGCCCACCAATAAACAAGCCCTTAGCCTGTATTGGCGAGGGCTTTTTTTTCGGCTGTGCCGAAAACTGTGCGAACCAGGCGCAGGCAGGCAATGCGTTCGGCGTATTCAGCGAGGTGGTTTTCACCCAAGTGCGCACTCCCACGCTCCAGCGTCACCGCCATTCAGTTAACGTAAGTTATTTCTTTTTTTTCATTATGTTGAATTTTTACAAAGAAAAGACTTCTTGGCGCAAGGTTAAACAGGCTTTGCGCCTGCTGGATCGCTGCTAACAGGTTGGTTTTCTGCTGCAAAAGTTGCCCGGTATCTTAATTGATGAAGCGTTATTGGCCATGGGAATCCCCCGCGCATTGCGATTTTTTGGTCTGATAAACTGGCAACCTGACTTTCCTTTACCCTGCTTCTGTTTCCGACTACTTTCCGCGCCATTTTACGAGCGGGACAAACCGCATGATCAACGCCTTTGAATTGCAAACCGGTCGGCTCCGCCAGATTCCGATTGAGGATCAGGCTGACCTGGAACACGTCAAGCCGATCTGGATTGATTTCGATGACCCGACCGACGAAGAGCGACAGTGGGCTAAGGATCAGTTCAATCTGACCCTGCCCGATGAAGATGATTTCGGCGACATCGAAGCCAGCGCCCGCTGTTTCGAGGATGCGACCGGCGCTCTACAAATCCGCTCCGATTTCCTGATCGACAAGGCCGACGAGTCGCGCAACGTCCCAGTCGCTTTCGTGCTGCGCCAAGATATTCTGTTCAGCCTGCACGAGGAAGATTTGCCGGTGTTTCGGCTATTGCGGATGCGGGCGCGTCATCAGCCCGGTTATATCGAAGACAGCCGGGAAGTACTGCTGGAGCTGTACGCCACCGACGCCGAGTATTCCGCTGATGCGTTGGAAGGCGTTTACGCAGCGCTGGAAGAAATCAGTGGCCGGGTGCTAAAAGCGCACCTGACTGACGAAGCCGCGGCTGAAGTGCTGTCCAGCGTTGCCCGCGAGGAGGATCTGAACGGGCGGATTCGCCGCAATCTGATGGATACTCGCCGGGCCATTTCTTTTCTGATGCGGCGGCGGTTGTTGACCGTTGAACAGGTTGAGGACGCCCGGCAGATTCTGCGCGATATTGAATCGCTGGATGGCCACACCTCGTTCCTGTTTGAGAAAATCAATTTTCTGCTGGATGCGACGGTCGGCTTCATTAATATCAATCAGAACAAGGTGATCAAGCTGTTTTCGGTCGTTTCGGTCGCATTGCTGCCGCCGACGCTGATCGCCAGCATTTACGGGATGAACTTCGAGGTGATGCCCGAATTGAAATGGTTTTTGGGGTATCCGTTCGCGCTGGGGCTCATGGTCGCTTCGGTGATCGCGCCATTCTGGTTTTTCCGCAAGAAAGGCTGGTTGAAATAGCCGAAAGCCAAAAAGCAGCGCCGACCTGTTGGGTTTATAGTTAGAGGGACGTTAGGGATGCTGTATTCCGTATTATTACCTCTTTTTACCTCATGCCTTGCAGGAGAACGCCATGTCCGCACTGAGTCCCGCTTATCAGAATCTTTACGAACTGGCCGCGCAAGTGGGCATTGCCCTGCGCACGCGCAGCCGCACCCTGGCGATTGCCGAATCCTGCACTGGCGGCTGGATCGCCAAGATCATTACCGATGTTCCCGGCAGTTCCGGCTGGTTTGACCGGGGCTTCGTGACCTACAGTAATGCCGCCAAGACGGATCTGCTTGGCGTCAGGGCTGCAACGATTGCCGAGCATGGCGCAGTCAGCGCCGAAGTTGTGGCCGAAATGGCGGCGGGCGCTCTGGAGCGCAGCCCGGCAGATTTGGTCATCGCGGTCAGCGGCATCGCTGGCCCCGAAGGCGGGACCCCGGACAAGCCCATTGGCACGGTTTATCTGGCCTGGGCGCTACGCGGTGGTCCGGTACAAACCGAAATCCGCCATTTCCTCGGCAACCGCGACGAAGTGCGGCTGGAAGCGGTCGCCGCCGCCCTGCAAGGGGTGCTGGATGTGTTCGCCCGGCAATGATCAAACCGTCCGCCGGTTGTTTCTGGCGCTGTGGCCGGAAGATGCCGAGCGCCAGCAGTTGACGGCGCTGGCGGCCCGCGTGGCCGGGCGATGGCGGATGCCGGACGCCAATTTGCATCTGACTCTGGTGTTTCTGGGCGTGACCGATCCGGTCCGCCTGAGTGCTTATGAAGCCGCGCTGGCCGATTTCATCCCGCCAGCGCTGGAACTGGTTCTGGATCGTTACGGCTACTGGCCGCAACCGCGCATTCTCTGGCTTGGGTCCAGCCGCACCCCACCGGAGTTGTACGCACTGGTGGCCGATCTCCATCAACGATTGCGCGGTTGCGGTTTCACTCCCGAGCGGCGGGCGTTTCAAGCGCATATCACCCTGGCGCGCAACCATCCCGGCCCGGCTCCCGTAGAACCGCCGGTTGCTCCAATTTTATGGAAAATCAATCAAATAGCGCTGGTGGAGTCGCAGCGACAGGACCGTGGTTCGGCTTATCAAGTGACGCGGCGCTGGCCAGCGGGCTAGGTTTAAGCCGCCGGGCTATGGAATAATCGGACCATGATCGGTTGACTCAACATCACAGAGGGGATTTGCGGAATGGACGACAACAAGAAAAAGGCGCTGGCTGGCGCTTTGACTCAAATTGAACGCCAGTTCGGCAAGGGGGCGGTTATGCGCTTGGGCGATACCAGCGTCTCCCGCGACGTGATGACGGTTTCGACCGGTTCGTTGGGGCTGGATATTGCGCTCGGCATTGGCGGTTTGCCCCGTGGCCGGGTCACGGAAATTTACGGCCCGGAATCCTCCGGCAAGACCACCTTGGCCCTGCAAGTCATTGCCGAAAGTCAGAAACTGGGCGGTTGCGCGGCGTTTATCGACGCCGAACACGCGCTGGACCCGATTTACGCCGGCAAACTGGGCGTCAATGTTGACGATCTGCTGATTTCGCAGCCGGACACCGGCGAGCAGGCATTGGAAATCGCCGACATGCTGGTGCGTTC
>JAJHPN010000376.1 GCA_020890855.1 Candidatus Contendibacter sp.
CCCTAGAGTCCCCCTTCCCCCTTTCAGGCCCCTTCCGTAGCGATTTCAGCGGCTTTTCTTGCTGGATCAACCTGCGCGGTAGTTTTTCAGCACCGGATCATCTTTCGCCAGCCAGTCGATTTCCAGCGCGGCCACGCGCTCTTCGAGCTTTTCCAGCCGCTCGGCAATCTCGGCATGGCCTTGGCGCATTTCGGTGAACATCTCTTTCCAGTAGCTGGTCGCCAGTTGCCGGTTCTGCTCGGCGGCGGCGAACTGCTTTTCAATGGCGTCCTTCAAGTCTTCATGGCGGGCCTTGTCGGTGTGTTGCAGCCATTGCAGGACGCTCCAGCCGGCGACGCCGATGACGCCCAACACGCCAAAGATGGTTTCAGTCTGTTCGCTCATGGAGGCGTCCGATCTGGGTTGTGGAATCACTGCTTCGAACCACCCCGGCGCTCCGCGCCACCCCGCCTTATCCAAGGCGGGGAATAAAACCGGGTGGCGGGCTGCTTGTTCCCCTCCTTGAGCAAGGAGGGGTGGCCCCGTCAGGGGCCGGGGTGGTTCGCTCCTCAGCGCGGGGAAATTCCACAACTCGAACCGGATGGCTATAGGTTGGCCTGGGTCGGGACGGATTAAATCGTGGAAGGAGGTTGCGCTCATGGTGGGTTGGCCCGATACCGCCACGGTGTTTGGTGCAGGCCGGGCGGGTTGTCGCCGTCGTGGCTGTACAGGATTCGCAACCGTTCGGCGATCATGGCCATGCCTTGGCTTGCGCGTCGGTGAGCGGATAACCGGCGCGGGTCCCGGCAATAAAGCCGGGACTGGCGACAAAGCCGACGCTGCGCACGGTGCGGGTTTCATTCCAGCGGGCTTCAAAGCGGCCCAGGTCATCCAGAATGACGCGGCCCCCGCGCCGGATCAGGTCTTTAATCTTGCGCAGCAGCTTGTCGAGGGTGGTATTGACGATATCGCGGCGTTTCGTATCGGCCGCGCTGCTGCCGGGATAGCCGGGATAGGTCCAACCCTGCTCGGCAAAGATCGCCTTGCCGATTTCGTCCTTGAGTCCGGCCCCATCGAGAACTCGGGCGGTTCCGGCTTGCTCATCGGGCGTTGGTGGTGGGCTTGTCGGTCGATGCAGAATTTCGCGGATGTGGACCGGGGCGTTGGCCCAGGTCACCGGGCCGAACTGGCCGTGATGAATAGACGCCACGCCGAACAGGACTTCATGCAGCAGGCCGTTGCGCCAACCGATGAGTAAGCCCACCGCTTCGGCGACGAAGGTGGTTTCATCGTGGTCGGCATAGCCGAGGGTCACGATGCTTTCGTGAAACCCGGCGGTTTTCTCATTCGCCACCGGCACCTTGGCCATAATCTGCACCGCGCCGGTATGTCGCCAGTCAATGCGCGTCAAGTCACTGATATGGCCGCTGATGATGTAGGGGGCGGAATAGAGGGTTTCGCCCTGGCGGATTGGCGTCGCGCCACACCAGGCCGGTTGCGTGGCGGGGCGAACGGTGGGGGTCTTGGCGTAGTCACTGAGCGTAGCGCGGGCGCTGGTGCGATTCCCGACGGCTTGCCAGACGCTGACCTTGAT
>JAJHPN010000345.1 GCA_020890855.1 Candidatus Contendibacter sp.
GTAAGATCGGTTCAACTCCGCCTTACGCACCGCCGCTTCTGCTGATTGCTGGACCGCGCGGGCCATTGCGCTGGCGGAGACCGCGTCGTCATAGGCTTTACGGCTGATGTATTGCTTGGCCAGCAATTCCTGGAGACGCGCCTCTTCCCGCGCCGCCTGCTCGACCTTGGCCTTGGTCTCAGCCAGATTGGCGCGGGCCTCGGCCAGCGCGATGTCGTAAGGCTTCCGATCAATCTGGAACAGCGGCTGCCCCGCTTTGACCGCTGCGCCTTCCTGATAGAGTTGCTTGACCAGAATGCCGCCGACCTGGGCCCGAACTTCAGTTTCCTTGGCGCCTTCCGTTTGCGCCATGACTTCGACCGTGATCGGGACGCGGGTCGGCTGCACGGCGATGACCGTGACCGGCAGGGGCGGCGGCGCAGCAGCGGGTTTGGGCGCGTCCGCCCCGGATTTCGAGCAACCGGAGACCAGCGCCGCCAGGAGGGCAAGGCTGTAGAACCAGGGGTTCAACCCAAGGGAATGGCCCGGCGGGATTCGAGTGCGGAACACGGTGATCTCCAAAGTCGGCGAAAGTTGCAAGATTATATACAGTCGTGTATGTATGTAAAAGGATTCGTTGCCCGGAAGAAAATTGCATGGCCCGAAAGACGAAGGAAGAGGCGGAGCGCACCCGCCAGCAAATCATTCATGCCGCTCGCCAGGTGTTCCACGAATGCGGAGTCAGCCGCACCTCGCTGGAAAAAATCGCGAAGGCGGCGGGCGTGACCCGCGGCGCGGTCTACTGGCATTTCGCCGATAAAGCGGATTTATTCTTCGCCATGCGGGAACAGGCGTCATTGCCCCTGTTCAGCCGGCTGGACGGTTTGCTGCTGGCGGAAGGGCTGGCTGACCCGCTGGAGGGCATCGCGCAGGCGCTGAACGAGTTTTTTCATACGCTGGAGGAACGCCCTGAGGTGCGGCAGATTTTTGAGATCATGGCTTCCCGTTGCGAGTACGTTGACGAGTTCGCCACGGTGCAGGCCGAGATCAATAAGCCGGCGCTGGATTTCCTTGGCAAGGTAGAGATCGCCTACCGCCGCGCTCAGGAAAGGGGTGCGCTGCGTCCCGGTCTGGAATCCCGGACTATCGCGCTCGACACCTGGGCCTTCGCCTGCGGGCTGTTTCATCATCTGCTGGCGGGCTGCCCGGATGAAGCCTGGCGGCGACAGGTTCCCGAGATGATCGCCGCCCATATCGCGCTCCGGCGCCGTTTATCTTTTTAAGGTCAATCCTGATGAAAATACCCAGAAGAATGAAGCCGCTGGTTGACGAAGGTCTGGTGGATGAGATCCTTGGCCAGTTAAAAAGCGGTAAGGAAGCGCAAGTCTATGTGGTGCGCTGCGGCGACGCGATCCGGTGCGCCAAAGTTTACAAGGAAGCGCATCAGCGCAGTTTCAAGCAAGCCGTTCAGTATCAGGAAGGCCGCAAGGTTCGCGGTAGCCGCCGGGCGCGCGCCATGGCCCAACGCACTCATTATGGGCAAAAGGAGCAGGAAACCGCTTGGCTTCACGCCGAAGTAGACGCTTTATATCAGCTTGCCGCCGCCGGGGTGCGGGCGCCTGCGCCCTTGGGTTTTGTAGAGGGCGTCCTGCTCATGGAGTTGATCGTGGACGCGGATGGACATCCTGCGCCCCAGCTCCATGAACTCACCCTGACCAGCGCCCAAGCGCGGGAGTACCACCATCGTCTTCTTGCGGAAGTGGTGCGGATGCTCTGCGCCGGGCTGATCCACGGCGACTTGTCGGAGTTCAATATCCTGGTGGACGCGCAAGGCCCGGTCATTATCGACTTGCCGCAAGCGGTGAATGCCGCGGCCAACAACAGCGCCCGGGCGATGCTGGAGCGCGATGTCGCCAACATGACCGCTTATTTCGGCCGGTTTGCCCCGGAGCTGCTAACGACCGATTACGGCCAGGAAATCTGGGCGCTTTATCGACACGGCAACCTGTCTCCTGACATTAAACTGACTGGGCATGTTGAGCGCAGCGCCATAGCGGCGGATATCGAAGAAGTCATGCGCGTCATTGATGACGCTCGAGAAGAGGCTGTAGCGCGCCATGCAAGAGTCTCGGACGCATTAGCAATGACCTAAGGTGATTTCCAGCAAAGGCGATACCCGCCCATAACGCCCCAACCCTTCGCTTTTTCCGTCATTCCCGCGAAGGCGGGAATCCAGCGACCCTGCTGCAAGACTGGAGACCCGCTGGCGCGGGTATGATGGAGAAAAGAATCCGATCCGGGTTGTGGAATTACTGCTTCGAACCACCCCGGCGCTTCGCGCCACCCCGCCTTATCCAAGGCGGGGAAAAGTCGAGGAAACCTACAGGCGGTGAGCTGAGGTTGCTTAGCCTGACCGCTATTTGAACGGCCAAATGTATACTTGCCCACAACGGTCGGAGATGCGGGTTGACCCGCAAAACGTTCATCCGCACCGCCGGTCTGGTGGTGCGATTCAGACCGGCGACTTCGCAATAGCCGCTGATTTTATGCAGGAGATGACGACATCATGATTGGTAAATTCATTGGAATCGAAGGCACTAGCACCATGGTCACGCTCTGGATTGAAGACCTGGAGACTCACGAGGTCAACCAAATCAGCTCGGATCTGGCAGTGTTTTTTGAACAGATTTCCAAGGTGTTTCCCGGTGGGGATTTCCGGGAAAAAACGGTTGATTACGAAGTCAGCGAGGAGGGGATGCTCACTAAATTTATAGCAGTGGAGAATTGATTGCGTTGATGATCTGGCGAATCTCAGGCTTTCCCGCCTCTACCGGGAGGAATGAAGGGTTAGTCGCGCGGCAGATCGCTGGCGAACTCCCGCAAGGCGGTGGCGATGGGGATGGCGTAACCGATTCCCTCGAACTTCTCGGTGATTTGCTTCATGGTGTTAATGCCGATGACCTGGCCGTTGGCCAAGATCAGCGGGCCGCCGCTGTTGCCCGGATAAATTTTGGCGTCGGTGCGAATGAAGGTGGAGTCGACGCCGGACACTACGCCGGCGCTGATGGAATCGCGCAGGCCCACCGGCGAACCGATCGCATACACCGGCTCGCCCTGCCCGATAGCCTGGGGCGCTGCCGGATGCAGGAAAGGCGTTTGGCGCTGATCGACTTTGAGCAGGGCCAGATCATGATCGGGGCTGACCGCCACCAGCGCTGCGGTTAATTCGACGCCGTCCTTCAGCACGATGGTGAAGGCGTTCGCCGCGCCGGATACGGCCAGTTTCCAATCCAGCTCGCGCCGCTGGGTCGCCACTTTGTCCTCCACCGCCTGGAGTTGGCGGCGGTCGGCAGCCAGTTCCTGTTGCAAGGTCTGGTACTGATCCTGCCTGGATTGGTAGTACGCCTGTTGGTCGGCTTTCCCGGCGCCCCCCGACAACCCTCCAAGGTAAGCCTCATACTGGGCCAGATCTTTTCGGTATTTTTCCAGTTCCTGCTCGCGCCAGGCCAGCCGTTGACGGTGGCGTTCGATTTTCTGTTCGGCGTCGCCAAAGGTCTGCTGGATATTTTTGCGCTCTTGTTCGGGGAGTTGGATGACGTGTTTGTTGGTGAGGAGATGGCCGGTGCTGGAAATAAAAAACCCGGAGCCGGTCGCCAATGAGGTTTTGATGGTGACGGTGCTCAGCGTGGCTTCCTGGATCGGGGTTTCGGGTGAGAACTTGGCCCGCAATGCGGCGTTCAGATTCTGGGTCGGGCGCGGCTTGGTCATGGGTGCGGGCAGGACTTCACCCGATTGCCGAAGGTTGGACGGCGGTCGGTCGGTATATTGCCAGCGCCCCTGTTCGTCCTGATATTTGTACGTTTCGGCGCCGGCGGGCGCACCGGAAACCAGCGCGATCAGGCTCAGTCCAGCGACGAACCCATACCGCTTTCCAGAACGATGCCCGCCCTTGCCAATATGTCTTATAAGCCTGATGTTCATGGCGACCTCCGTTTGCTGTTGCCACCGCTCGACGCGAGCGCTTACCTCTACGCTGCCGAGGGTTTGCCAGCGCTGCTCGCCGCCTTCGATCCGATCCTGCTCGGATATGGCGAACGGATCAGCAAAGATTCGAAGGGCCATATCGAAACTTCCCCTCCTTGGCTAAGGAGGGGTGGCGCGAAGCGCCGGGGTGGTTTGATCATGGCGGCGGCTACCTGATTATTTTGTTGAAGATCATAAAAAGGGGGGTTAGGGGGATTTTCGACCAGGCGCGACCACCACTCATTCAGTAAACCTTAGCCGCCTCAGTCGCGCAGTCATGCTTTCAGCCGTTCAATCTTCGCCAGCCAAGTCCGGCGATTAATCCGGCCACCAGTCCCCAATGATCTGTTCGACGGTGAACAGACATTGCTCCGGGAACGTGGTCAGGGGCAGGATCGTTTGGCCGCTGGCATTGCGACGAGCCAAGCTATATTCACCCTCAATAATTTCAGGCAGTTTTGGGTTTAAACTCGGGCTGTTTTTTAGCCGCTTTTCTATTTGATGCCGTCCATTGATGATGGTCAATTCCCAACTGGTGCAACGTCGTTCTGGCTGATACTGCCATTTCAGCAGGTGCATGATGACATTGGATAAATAGCTTTCCAGCGCGAAACGATTGCTGTTACCCATGTCCTCGATCTCTTCAACCAGGTGAATGGTATCTAACTCGCTGAATTGCCCTTGGCGCAAGAGCGCCGCTTGTTTCTGCGTCCACAGATAAAAGTCAGTCTCGTAAGTTGCAGTGGTCATTGGCGTTGATCCTTCTCAAACAGATGTATCCGCTATTATGACAGTTGGCGGATGCAAAGCATCAATAGCATCAGCACACTGGGATAGAACGTCAACCCGAAACCCAGCGCGCGCGCCTCTGCGCCCTGCGCGTAGCCACTCCAGAACAGCAACCGGCCAGAGCAGAACAGGATCGCCGCGACGGCGATGACGCCCTGCCCGTTTTGCGGCATCGTTAATGACCAGGTAACCGTTCAGTCCCCCCTTTAGCAAAGGGGGGGAGCCGCGTGAGCGGCGGGGGGATTTTGCCCGTTTCCACAACCCGGATCGGATTCCTCTATAACCCATTGAAGGACTGGGGTTCTGATCATCATGCCGTGTGTCGCCAAGTCCGGCGATTAATCCGGCCACCAGTCCCCAATGATCTGTTCGACGGTGAACGGACATTGCTCCGGGAACGTGGTCAGGGGCAACCCGGTTTCACCAGCGGCGTTTCTCAACGCCCGCTGATATTCCTTCGTGGCAAATGTGCCCATCTCAGATTTTAGACTGGGGCTTTCATCCAATAGATTGAGAATCTGATCCCGCATATTTTCAATGGGCAACCGCCAACTGGCGCCGCGTTGTTCAGGCTGATAACGCCATTTCAGCAGGTGCAGCAAGACGTTTTGAACGTAGCTACTGATGGATCGCCGATCTCGCTTGCCCATGCTCTCAATTTCTTCAGCGATATTCCCCAAATCCAAGTCGATTCGATTGAACTGGGCTTGACGCAATAGATCAGCCTGTTGCTGTGTCCACAGATAAAAGTCAGTCTCGTAAGTTGCAGTGGTCATTGGCGTTGATCCTTATAACAGTTGGTGGATGCAAAGCATCAGCAGCATCAGCACACTGGGGTAGACATAGGCATGAGCCAGAGCGGTTTCCAGACGACGACCATTGCAAACCCAGCCACGGTAATGACGAATGCCAGTAGCATATTGCGGAATACGCCTTGCTGCTTTTTGCTGAGCATGAGTTAAATCCTTGGCCGGTTTCGTTGAGGGTCGTCTGTTTCGCTAACACAAAAAAGGCCGGCGATTAGCCGGCCTCTTTTGTGCAGTCCGGGTTACCAACAAGCGGAAACTACGGCTTTAGCTGCGTCATTGCCATTACTGCAAGATGCTCCATCTTTCACACATTTCACGCCAGTTTGGTTCAAGCTAAAAACGGTGCAGGCTGTATCTTTTTCCTGAGACTTACCGGAAACGGGTGTGGCGGTGATCGTGAAGGTCGAGATTCTACCTGCGGCATTAGCGGCTGCATTGGTGATCGCTAGGGTGTAATAACCATCCGTCGTAGTTGCTGACAGATTCAGACCACCGGTCCCAAGAGTCGCAGTATATTGGTTATTCTCGGTGAAAAATCGTTCTTGTCGTTGCGCAGCATCAAGCAGTGCTGACTTGGCATCCGCTCGCCGCGCTTTACGGATGCTTTCCTGATAAGACGGATAGGCAATAGCAGCCAGAATGCCAATAACCGCAACAACAATCATCAATTCAATCAGGGTAAAACCAGAGGAGTATTGAACTCGCATAAATTCATACCTCGTTGGGCGGAAAGTGCCGGGATTATGCAGGGCTTCCTTGCCCGCTCCATTAATTGATGATTGGCTTACTCGAACTTATGCAATTGCCGCCACGATCTCTGTACGTTCGGCGTCCCAAGCACCTCGGGGCCACTGCTACTGTCACTGTTATCCAAAAGATAATTAAGGGGTGGTCCGCCAGGTTCGCCAGGTCCGCCAGGAGGGGTGACGCCCGAAGAGAGACCTTCTTTCGAGAAGCTAGTCGGAGCAATAATCTCGCCGGTCACCGGATCAGTTACCGCAACAGTGGTTACTTTGCCCTCACTATCAACATTCACGAAACTCTTGCTTAGCCGTTTGCCAGTCAACGCATCCAGCATATTGAACCAATGCTTGCCATTGCCCACTACCGATTCACACGGTTCTGGCGTCGTCGTTGTCGTCGTGGGTGCATTGCTTATGAAGATGATCTTTCCATTACTCAACTCGGAATCGGAATACACACGCTCGCTACCTTTCTGGCTATTAACTGCCGGAACATACGGCAGATTGATATACCAGCCTAGATACTTCGCCGTTAATTCATATTCCTCATTTTTTTCAACAGTACCACTCTCGGTATTGCAACTGACGGACTGACAGATGAACGGGCATTTCTTCCCATCCTCGTCGTACCAGCAAATTTCATTGGCGGTACTTACCCGATAGCTTTTGCCATCAGAAGCAGTCACTTCAGTCTCATTGAAGCTCTGCTCTCTCAGATCACTGATGCTAACAGTGGCAAAGGTTGCTTTCACCACATCATCCTCAGTACCTAATTTTAAATCGTCTCCTAAATCAATGTATTCCTGATCCCAAATACCGTAGTAAGCTTGAGGATCAGTATTGAACTTATCCGTATCACCCAAATAGCGGCCAGTACCGAACAACACCATCACCCCACCCTTAGGATGCTCCAGAGTCATCAGACCAGTAGTGATGGGTTGATTAGTGGCGGTAAACAGCAATTTGACTTCCCAATTTGCGGGAGAAGAATCCTTAACGTCAAATTTCCACAGTCTACCTTCGACATCGCCTACATAAATCCAATCCACGATGTCATCTCCATCCACATCGTAGAGCCAAGGCGTAGACAGTCCGTTACTGGTGACGCCCGTGTTGATTTTCTTGATGATCGCACCGGTTGCAACATTAACCACATAAAGGACACCCTGACCATTACCAACATGACCATCCGGTTCCAAGTTGTTATAGCCGTTACCGAAAATTGCTGCCCAGTCACCATTATTCGTCTTGGCAACCACGGCTTTGCCGTAGGTATAACCCAAGTCGATATAATCAGTATCCGCGTCAGTGCGTTCCCATAATAAATTGGATTTAGAGAATTCGGTCGCTGGATTGGTAATATCCAGAGCAAAGGTTCCCTGACCCCCTGCGCCCAGTCGTCCAATCAGTACCGTATGCCATTCGTCATCCCAAAAAGCATCACCCATCGTTGGCGTACTATCCACGAAATAGCGATGCTGTGTACTACCTGTACTGCCTCCATCACTGGTGCTAGTTGTCGTGTTGTAGCTTGGTAAAGTGAGTTGCGCTAATCCCTTATAAGCGGTACTCGGCACATAGGCGATTTTTTCCTTACCGTCAGTGGCGCTGAAGCCATGCAACATACCATCGTTGGCGCCGACATACACCATACCAACGCGGTCTGCATTCGTTTTACGGAAGGAGCTATAAGTGGGCGTTTCTAAATCATCCTGATAACGAAACGGTGGATACGATACATAGACTGGACTAGAGTTGACAATATCGCCTAATACCGAACTATCCGGTGCGGTCGCATTGCGTTCGCGAAATTTTCCAACAGTATCACCTTCATTGCTGGTATCCCCACGTAGGAAATCAAGACGTTTCTTACCAACCTCGAAGTCGTAGACATCCTCGCCGGAAACGGTAGTCTTTGGACTAAGCGCTTGCTGCTGCGAAAGATCGAGATCATCCCATTGAAAATTAATAAATTCTTTCGTGGGATGGCGAGTAATAATGATGCGTGCGCTAGGCGTGATCTTATCCAGTTCCTCGCCTGCATCCCACAGGGTAGTAGTTACCAGCGTACCGGTTGCCATACTGGTTGGTTTAATTGCCAAGACCTGACCAGTCCAATTTTCACTGTTATATTTAGCCTGATACAGATAACCGGCGCCATAACCCTGACCAGATTCCACTGCCATTACCGAAGCCGATCCCCGCTTGCTTAAAATGGTTTGGAATGCTTTACTCAATTGCTCCTTCAATTTGCCCGCATTAGTGACCAGGAAATAATTATCAGGCACATCGCTTTTTTCGGTGTTCCACTCGCCATCATCGGGCAGACCAGCGTGATTACCGGTCTTAACGATGTCCTTGAACCCACCCCATTTAGCGGCATACCACAGTGGATCGTGCTTGATGTACTGTGCGGTAGTGGTGGTGCCTGGCTTGAAAATTCGGGTGATTTCCAAGGGCAGTGGGCCTGATGAACTCTGATGCTTCCAGTAATCCGTCGGCCAATCTGCTCTCGGCTTAGTGTGTTGATAGGTGGAGCTAAGTGGATTGGTATCAGTAGTAGCCGCTACTGGTGTATCCAAGTAATAGTCAGGATCTGAGCCAGTGCTTGTATCGCTATCGCGTACATCCAGATACACGCCATCCTGACCTTCCGTACCTGAGATCACATAGCCCATGTGCTGAATAATACCGCCTGCTGCATAGGTGGAACTCAGAGTGAGCTTGACCGTATTGTCCTCTAAAACCCAGAATTCATAGCGAACGATGGCATCCATGTCGTGATCAGCGCCTTGTTCCACATCCTCATAGTTGATGCGAAAACTGCCATGTGGACGATCGCCATTATCCGGGTCTGCGTAGTCAATTTTTTCGA
Source organism: Candidatus Contendibacter sp. (assembly GCA_020890855.1). GTDB lineage: Bacteria > Pseudomonadota > Gammaproteobacteria > Competibacterales > Competibacteraceae > RXIV01. The sequence continues at coordinate 9,219 of JAJHPN010000345.1, forward strand.
CATAGAAATCCACGATCTGGTTAGTTGGCTGGAATTTACCCTCAGCAGGATCGATGCTGGATCCACCAACAGATTTTGCAAAGGGCACCAAGACAATAGTTTTTTTGTCTTTCATCGGAATTTCAATTCGGGGTAGTGGTGAAGCCAGTACAACCGACAAGTTCTCCACCCGTTGCTTACCCGGTTTACCACCAATTCCTTGGGTATTACCAAAGAAAGCCGAAGCCGCTGAATAAAAGCCACCTTCTTTGGTCGGTTCTTCAGGCGCTAAACCACGAATATTGCCAAACCCTGATACAGTCTTGGGTGTCGGTGCGCCGTCAAAGACACTGCCCGATTGTCCAATAAATTTTACTTTATTAGCATTATCATCGGGTTCACCTTCCCATATTATATTAGCGTTTGCCTCAGCCTTTACGTCAAGATCGCCGGTAAAATTTTTGAAGAAGGAGCCAGGAATCTGGTCAGTGTCGAACGAAGGCGTGAGATCGCCAATGGTCATGGTAAAACACTTACTGCTAGAGTAACCAGGATTTTTATCCTTAACATAAAACGGATATTTCCAAGTAGGCTTAGGCAATTTCAATGAAGCATCCACTTTGCCACTGTCGGTCGTTTCGTTATAATCAAAGGCTGCGGTGGGCGCAGGCTCAGGCGTAGTATTATTTGGCTTACCCGCAAAATAGCGCAAGGCTTCATACATCATCTCACCGATAGGGTTGCCCCACATCCGGCATTCACCCTCAGTAATTGCTTTAGTGGTAATCCACCCGCAACCTTTGTTTCCTAAAGATCCATATTCATAATTATCACCAAAACCCAGTATTTTTAATCCGCTCAAAGTGCTTACGATGCCCGGAATTAACTCGTCATTCTTCGTTTTGAAAATACCCGTATCCAGATCAACTTCGGCGTTAGCGTCAGAAGCTTTGGCAAATGGACCTATGTTCTTGCGGAGAACGCCTCCCGAGGTATTTTTTGCATAAGAGCCGGAAATCAAACCGAACGCCATCCGTTCTGGATCATTTTCACCATACTGCTGGAGTAGACCAGTCGGTTTATAGTGGGTAGGAGATTCTGCTGGATAACCATGGCACTCGGCTTCGTCGGAAGTCACACAGGATTCGACGCGAACCACATAATCAGTTAGTCTGGAAACCCCGGTTGCTTTTCTCCAGCTCAACGCATAGCCCTCCCCTCCTCCCTGTTCTTCATGCCGAAATCTTAATTTGTACTTCTTGCCTGATTTCAGTGTGACTCCGCCTAATGGTTTTTGGCGACTATGCAAATCAGATCCAGTAAAAAACCCGTGCCCATCATAATAACCTGATATTTCTCTAGGATCACCGTCACCGCCATCTTCAGTAGTAGGTATGTCATTGAGAAGAATTTCTACGGCATCATCCCCATTAGCGCCAAATTCGTAGAAATTATCTTCACTAACGACAAGTTCTCCCTCAAAAAAGGTCATAAACTTATCTTTATTACTGGTATCAGGGTAACATTTAGAACCACTCACCGCGCTGTTACAATTGATCTGCGAAACATCACCCTCACTCAACGGGGTATCCGATGCTTTGCAACTATTCTCGAAGTTGGTGAACTCAACATCACTTTTCGGATGATTAGAACAATCCTGAAGGACACCATCAGCTTTCTGATACTTCTTAGTCGTGTCAATCTTATAAAATTTCCGCTTAAGACCCGAAAAAGCTGAATCAGGCACTATCGCCCAATCACCCATAATATTACCAGTGACGCACAATGCTCTATTGTTGTTTCCTGTAGCACAGTAGAGTCCTGCAACTGGCCTTTCAATGGAAAGCCACTCCCAGACACGATAGATGCTGTTCTCGGCAACCCGTAATAACGGCAGTCCAGAATTGGACACACAAGCCGGATCGTTGTACTTACCTGGACACAGGGGAGTTGTATTAGCAAACAGATGCCGGCGAATCTTGCCATCGGCAACATTTAGTGCTGGCTCTGGATATGGCGTGTAGTCACTGATCTTATAACCATCTACCGCTTCGCTCGTATACTCTTTACCCCAACTATGGGCATCCTGCGGAATATAAGAACGTTCAAGAACGGTTGCCGTAGTTGTATCTGTAGAACGATAGCCGCCATAAAGCACCCGACGCAAGGCATCCATACGCGACATGGTCAGGTAGTTGAGAAAATCGCCACTCCATTGTCCGGAACACTTTTTATTAGTTGCCGTTCCACTTGGTTTAAATAGACTGCCATCAGAGGTATAGCATTTGTTAGAATCAAAATAACCGAAGTAGGTTATCTTGGGCTTGTAACCAACATCCAATGTACCATCACCATCGAGATCCGATGCATCATTATAAGCCTCATAATACAGCTTATGATCGCGGCCCATAACCAGCATGACTAATGGGGTGCTTGAACTGCCGATCATTAGGGGCACTTGAGAAATGTCAAGTACGGATGCTAGTACGGTAGTAGGAGATAGTGCAGCAAGGCTGATTAACGACAATTCCAGCAGGCTATAGTGACTAACACCAAATAATTTCTTGTTCATCAAAATTCTCCGCGAGAAACCCTGATTCAGGACAGGATAGTTGACGATCTTAGTTGTTCATTGAGAGATAAAGAATTAATCTTTTTTGCGTACACTTTGCAACATTACTCGTGATAAGGGTTCACCATTTTCCTCTTGTCCTTGTCCATAGCCTTGAGCTGTGATCCGAAACCAACCTTTGTTAATCTCATTATTATTTTTGGTTGTTCCTAAACCACCTTTTGGTTGTCCTGCCCCACTAGGAGTAATATCCTCAACTATAAAACGTGGCTGCTTGGCAACACTGCTTTCTGGTAATGGAGAAATCGTGGGTATAAGATTACTGGCGCCAACTGGCATATCTTCACTACCATATTTTAGCGTTGTTGTACTGTCATTTGCCCAACTCACATTCGGTGGCAACCATTGTGGATCGGAGCCTTCCGGCTTAGGCTTGCACAAACCGGATGTGCAAGAATCAGTAAAGAGATTATCTAGTTCCGTTGCTTTTCCTATATCCATCGATAGAATGTAATCTTCCCCGCGCCTTAGAGCTGTCTCTGCTGCTTGGAAAGCACTATTCAAATCGCGGTTGTTAGCAACCATTTTTTGCTGAACGGTAGTAACCTGCATTGCAGTTACACCCACTAATGTCATTAAAATCAGCATGATTAGGGCAACCACTAAAGCGGCACCTTGTTGCTGTCTGATCAATCCAGTTTTAGTAATCATTTTGGAATCATCCATTAATTTAATCGTGGTTTCGCAAGCTGATGGTAGTAGTAAATACACGCCGCAAGTATTTATCAGTAGGAGTAGGCGGTGGGTCATCATCTTTACCATCACCATTAGCATCCCACGGGTAGGATTGTGGCTGACTGGTTAACCGATCATCGGTACTCCGTATCAATAAACTGATTTTAACGCTTCGTATATTGTTCCATTTGGTAATATTATTAGCGGTTACGCAACGGAGATTATCAGAGCTTTGTTCTTCACAGTAGCGAATCTGCATATTTTCTACGCCATCAATCACTGGTTGTTTAGGGTCATCCTTAGCAGGATCCATGACAGGATCTTTACCAGCACTATGCTGCGGGTCACAATACAGAGTTGGTTGATTATTAACTAACTCTAAAAAAAATTGATTAGTTGCGATAGCATTTTTAGCAACTTTATCGCCCAAACAATCGGTCATCGGATTATAATCATCAGGATCGGCTTTAAAGCGAACAGTGATATTATCGCTATTATTTAAGCCGGTATTGTTGTCGCCTTTGATCAGAGTTTTAGGAGAAATAAATGTATGTTCAATAATAGCAGTTTGGTCACTATTGAATTGATCATCATTATTAACGCGAGGATCGTTTGCAATATACCCCGCCAAGCGAATATAACGACTAAGGTAATCCATAGCGAACCGCCCATTTTCCTGCATTCGTGACAAATTCTCCTGTACCCGATAGGTCTGCTTGTTTACAATGAATATCTTGATGACTCCGGCTAGCAGAAACGCGCCAATTAGTAACGCTACCATGATTTCAATCAGCGTTAACCCCTGTTGCTGCCGACTACAGACACTCAATACCGACATATTGTCTTTAATATTCACAGCTTATCTCCTATCACAATCGAAAGATGACTTACGATTGGTGAATCATTCGTTCGATCATCCGCCCACCAGATTTTTACAACTAGGGGGTCGGCTGCTAAATTGGTACAACATGTTTTAGTTATAATATCGGTAGCAGGAGTATAGACGCCATCATCGATACCACCCTTGCAATCCCCCGATGGAGTATCCGAACCATCACGACAGACGATCCCTATTCCCTGTGGCAATATGCTTCGGTTGGCCTGATTCCACTTAAACAGATCATGCCCAGCCATTTGTGCTGTGGTACATCCAGTTGTCGTATCACAAGTTGCAGTTTGTGCACCAATTTTGTCAAATGTGTAGGTGCTATTAGCTAAGGTATATGTTCCAACCTGATTGGTGTTAGTCCGCATTCGGTCCACTATGTCATAAGCTTGAGTAATTGCCTGACTGTGTAGATATGCGCCATGATTATTCCTCAGACTTATCGTTTGTAACCCGGCCAAACCTAGTAAACCGATAGATAAAATAATCAATGTGATTAAAACCTCCAGAAGTGTAAATCCTAACTGATTACGATGATTGTTCATAATAGATAGTTCTGTCTTCAACATAAGTAAGCCTCCCTAATATGGGGTAGTCATTATAGAGTAAATCAAATGAATTATGGGCAAGTGAAGCCAGTTGGATCAACATCTGCTCGCAACCGTCCTGTACTGCTAAGTATGACTTGGCGAGCCTTTCCCGCCTTGCATAAGGTTAGCGTTCCAGCTTGAAAGGCTTCACTATTTTTCAAACGACTGACTCCGCTTCCATCATAAGAGATGTAATCAGCTACAGGGGTGTTTCCCGTTAAAGTCATTCCTTCTGGTAGTTTTTCATAAACACGAATAATGATTTCCCCTCCATCAACAATAGCGTTGTTATTCGGATCAGTAAATACAATCCAGCCTTTCTCATAACCACCATTTTCACAACCAGCGCCACTGCTTGGACAGAGTGTTATCCGACTGCCTCGCTTAATTGCTTCAGAGCGGGTTAAATTGAGTGCGGTGATGAACTCATTGTTATAAGTCGTTAACCGATTTTGGTTGATCGTCTCTCGAAACGACGGTATCCCAATCACCATTACAATCGCTGCTATCGCTACCACAATCATCAGTTCAATCAGGGTAAAACCAGTATTTTTTTTCATGGCATTATTTTTTCCTTATGTTATTCACAATGTCTCGTAAATACTGAGCATCTCGTTGAATATCGAGCGACGCGACCGATACGAAAGCTGTTTAACCTATTAGCATGTCGCTTTGAAAGTTCAGAACAGGATAGATTACTGTCGTGTAAGAATACACGAAGGCGATTAAGAACCTCTGCCTAAGTCAGTGGATCAATGAGATAGATGAACGGTATAAAAAATCCGACGAACGATGGTCGTGAAGAGTGGTGTTTATTTTGTGGTGATTTAGATGATGGTATATTAGGGAGAAAATAGCTTGACGGATACCGAGCTTTCTCGGCCATTGCTAATGATACGGGGGAAGATGGTGCAGGATGGTTTCAACCCCACCGGCGATCCGCTGCGGCCCCGGTCTGAGACCGAACAGCGCATCGCCGCGCCGATCAAGCGCTCTTGAGATGACCGACGTACTGCATCTGGTGCGAACCGGGAATATCGCCAGGACTGCTCACCGTCGCCGGTCTGAAGGTGATCGACGCATTGGCCTGCTCAAACGCCCGCAGCACCAGCTCCGAACAGAAAAACGACGATTCGGGAGAAATCGTGTTCAGCGCCTCGCCGATGCCCTGAACCACCGACAGCGGAATCGAAATCGCCCGCATGATCATCCCGCCGGTCGTGTGTCCTGATGCGCCAGCGACCCCGGCATAATCATATTTTTTGCCAACCTGGGCGGCGGCGTAACGAATCACCAGCCCGGCCTGGGCCGCGCTCAGACCGATGCGCCGATACACGACCGCCAGCGTGTCATCGCTCAGCGCGGTCTCAAGCGATTGCCGCACCACACCCTCGCCAATCGCCTCAATAACCTCGCCATTGCCGATATACAAAGCGGCATGACTGTACGGAGAAAGAGAACCGGTCCGGATCACGGCTGAAACCGCGCCCGATCCCGTCGAAACAATAACATCGGCGGGTTGCATGTCCGCCTGGGTGATTTTTGCCATGACCACTCCTCCTCTGGAAAAATCCAACTTGATCAGAATCAGGACTTTCGCTTCCCATCATACCCGCGCATACGGGAATCCAGTTCAATCCACTGCACGCGCCCGGACGGTGACCCGTCATTCCCGCGTATGCGGGAATCCAGTCAACCGCTGAAAAGCTGGATACCCGCCTTCGCGGGTATGACGGAAAGAAGCTGGATACCCGCCTTCGCGGGTATGACGGAAAACAGAGAGGGAACTGAATGCCTACGTCCCCACAACTTCACTTGCCCGTCCAGCAATACCAATCCATCTTTCCCGCCAGGATGGGCTTGCTGCTGCGCACCCGCAGCTCCGTAAACCGACGGTTCTTGAAAAACCCCGCGCCTTCTTCCGGCGCGACCAGGCCAAACCCGATCAACGCGCCAAGCGTAATCGGCGCCAGCGTAAACCGCTGACCACTTTGGTCGAGCAACTCAACATCGATCTCAATCGGCGAACCGTCAGGCAGAATCAACGGCCCGCCGGACCTGACCCAATCCTTAATTTCCGGCAGTTGCATCCGGATTTTCTGACCGGTTCTCTGCACTTCCAGCGGCGGAGCAAGGGCAAAAACCGTCCACTCCGGCCCCAGCGGCGCCGATTCGACAATAGGGCGCACCACGGCGTTATCAATGCCGCCAAACCCCAGCAACCAGAAACACGACACGATAAGCCACTGTTTAGCCTGTTGACTGAATGACATGGCGTTCCTCCCGCGAGTCGATCAACCCGCTAAAAAATCAGGTCTCATCAAATTATTATAGATAGCGATCCTGTTCGAGTTGTGGAATTTCCCCTCGCTGAGGAGCGAACCACCCCGGCCCCTGACGGGGCCACACCTCCTTATACCAATTCTGAATACGTTCTCGTCATTCCCGCGAATGCGGGAATCCAGGCAATCGCTGAAAAACTGGATACCCGCTTTCGCGGGTATGACGAACAGGGTGGTTTTTGGCCTTTAAAAAGGACAAAACCTATCGGGAAACGGTATTAGCCCAGGAGGGGATAAAACCAGCACGGTACATTGCTTTTTCCCCTCCTTGAGTAAGGAGCAACTGTGTTAAAAACTCAGGACCTGCACTCCGCTGGCGGTTGCCAAGGGGTTTTGGCCTTAAGGATGGCGTTCAAAATGGTCAACAATTTGCGCATACAGGCGGTCAAGGCGACCTTGGCGGGTTTGCCGGCTTGTCGCAACCGCTGGTAGAAGGCCTTGATCACCGGATTACAGCGGCTGGCAGCGACGGTCGCCATGTACAGGACCGCGCGCACCCCGGCCCGCCCGCCGAAGATCATCCGGCGGCCCCGGCTTTGGCCGGAATCCCGGTTGAACGGGCAAACCCCGGCCAGGGCGCTGATTTGGCGCCGATCCAGGGTCCCCAACTCCGGCAGCGCGGCTAACAAAGTCACCGAGGTCACTGGACCAATCCCGGGAACACTGCGAAGCAGATCATCCTGTACCCGCCAGACCGGGCTGGCCCGGAGTCGACCCTGAAGATCATCATCCAGCGTCTTAAGCCGTTGTTCGAGCCAGGCGATGGTGGTGCGAATATCGGGCTGGACCTGGCAATGGGCGCTCGCCAAGTGATTTTTCTCGGCGGTGAGCATCGTGACCAACTGCCGGCGACGCTGGAGAAGCGCCGCCAGCGCCTGCGTTTCTTCATCTTTCCACGGGCGGGGCGTCGGCTGGATGCCATAGCCAAAGCGGGCCAGCATCACCGCATCCAGGGCGTCGGTTTTGGCCAGCGCCCCGAGGGCTTTGGCGAAGTCCCGGGCTTGGCGGGGATTCACCACGGCGGTTGGAAACTCGGCTGCAATCAGCGTTCCCGCCACCAGCGTCTCCAACCCTCCGGTGGCTTCCAGAACGATCAACGTGGGGATCCGGGGGCGCAGCCAGGCGAGCAACGCCGCCAAGCCCGCCTCGTCACGGGTGACCCGCAGGCGGTCCTGGACCGGCCAGGTCGCGATATCCAGATGCGCCTTGGCGACATCGATCCCGACCCAGCAACCCCGATCGGCCGCGACCGCCGGCAGAACCGGAGGGCAGGCGTCCTCGCCCTGGACCGGGGTGATCGGCATCCCGACCGGGGGTTCACCGTGGAGGATGGCCTGGACCGTTTCAGTCACAATGGATTTCTTCATGGTGTGTTCCTCATCCCAACCTTGCGCGATGCGGGTTCAAGCCCCGGCAACTGTTCGGGTTTTGGGGTTCACGGAAAAAACAACGTGGCGCGTCAAGCTCCTTAACGGGATCGCAGGTCCCAGAGGGGTATCGCGCTACCACGTTGACCTACACTTTAGCCGACTTCAAACATACAAGGGGTGGCGCGCAGCGCCGGGGTGGTTCGATGCAGTGATTCCACAACCCGGATCGGATTCCTATAACGCTTCCGCCGCCGCAGTCAACCGCTGGCGTCTCTGGCTGTCGGGTAAGCGTCGCAGACCATAGAGAATCTCGGTTTGGCAGATCGTGGTGGTGAACATCATCTCGGCAGGACAGCCTGTTAACCAGTTCACAACTGCTGGGTCGGGCGTCGCTTTCATTACTTCCGATAGAACATTAGTATGGAAAACAAACATCAATCGAACTCCGGGGGCCGGCGTCCCGGCTGGCGTGGCGGCAGCGCCAGAGCAACGCCATCCAGATGCACAAAGTAACGCCGCAGGCGTGCGTAAGCCGTAGCTGCTTCCGGTTCAGGGGGGCAAGCTTCACGCAAAATACACCGTACTTCTTCTTCCATGGAATGACCACACCGGGCGGCACGCAACCGCAGGCGTTCTTTAATAGCCGGTTCCAGCTTGCGAATGGTCAGATTAGCCATAAAGAGATTCCTCACAAAGCATACATTGATTGCAATTTATCAGGATTTTGCGCGAAAGACCCCGTCCTTTAGTGCGGGGATGTAGAGCGAACCGCGCAAAGCGCGGTCACTCAGGAGCGCGTTGTTGCTCAATATACTGGCGCAATACTTCGATAGGCGCACCGCCGCACGAAGCCGCAAAGTAACTGGCTGACCACAATCCGCCACGCCAGTAGCGACGGGCAATATCGGGGCGGTCTTGACGCAATCTCCGTGCAGAAACTCCTTTTAACGAGTTGACCAAGGCAGATATAGAGACTTTGGGCGGGTATTGAACCAATAAATGAACATGATCCCGTTCTCCGTTAAATTCATCCAGTGTTGCTTCAAAAGCGCCGCAGACTGTAGAAAGAGCGTTTTTTAGTCGGTCAAGCGCGTCCGCGTCAAAGATTTTTCGACGGTATTTTGGAACAAAGACCAAATGCACATGAAGTCTAAAAACAACGTGTCTGCCATGCCGAAGTTCATCTTGCATATCATTAGACCAATTCCTATAATGGTCAGATGATACGAACTTACCGCTACCGGGTCAAGGATTCCAGCGCCGCGCCACAACTCAACAAGTTGGCGCGATCCTGTAATTTCGTCTGGAACTTTTGTAACGAGTCTCAGGAACACGCCTTGCGTTGGAATCAGCGGTGGCCGACCGGGTTTGATTTAAACAAACTGACGGCTGGATGCAGTAAAGAATTAGGACTTCATTCCCAAACTGTTCAGGCGGTCTGTGAGGAGTATGCAGCCCGCCGTAAGCAATCCAAAAAAAGAAAACTCCGCTGGCGTGGAAAACGATCGCTCGGTTGGATTCCGTTTAAAGCGTCTGGAATCAAAGTGGTTGATGATACGGTCACTTACGCGGGGAATACTTTTAGATTCTGGAAAAGCCGCGATATTCCTGGAACCATTAAAACCGGAAATTTTGCACAGGACTCGCGGAAACGCTGGTACGTTAATTTTGTGGTTGAAGTGCCGGAAACAGAACTTGCGACCGGAACGAAGCAGATCGGTATTGACCTTGGGCTGAAAACGCTGGCGACCTGTTCGGATGGTCGAAAGATTGAAGCCCCACGCTGGTATCGGAATCAGCAACGGCGGATTGCAGAACATCAGCGAAAAAAGCGCTCCCGGCAAGCCCGGAACCTACAGGCCAAAATTGCGAATCGGCGCAAGGATTTTCTGCATAAGGAATCCGATAAACTTACCAAAGAATGTGGGTTGATTGTTGTGGGCGATGTAGGAAGCGCCCGGTTAGCAAAAACGAACATGGCAAAATCAGTGAACGATGCAGGTTGGGCCATGTTCCGCAACCTTTTAGAATACAAAGCGATTGCGCGGAAGGTTGTGTACCGAGAAGTCTCTGAGAGACTCTCAACCCAGACTTGTTCCGGTTGCGGTGCAATCGGCGGCCCAAAAGGTCGAGAAGGTCTTGGGATCAGAGAATGGGTGTGCGGTCAATGCAACGCGGTCCACGACCGCGATGTCAATGCCGCAATGAACATTCTCCGATTGGGGCATCAATCGCTGGCTCTGAAGTGAGTCAGGAATCCTCGCCCTTCAGGGCGGGGAGGATGTCAACACCATCAATGCTTGCAGTTGAAGAAAAACAAAACGCCAGGCTCGAAAGCTGGCGTCCTGGCGGTTCAACGACGGTTAGCAATCGCCGCTCACGCATCCCTGTCGGGCAACGCTACGCTTTTGCCCGACCTACGTATTGGTTCCACAGAAATCCTCGAAGAACCTGAGGCGATCACGAACGTCAGCGGGGGTCATCGCGAGATTCTCCTTGATTTACCCGCAGCAATTGCCCAACCAGTTGCGGTTGCGTGGTGATCATGGCGGCAATGCGCTGGGCTTGAGCGGTAAAATCGGCATCAAAGGTGCAAACGATGATGCCTGCGTGGGTAGGGTCTTGCAGATGAAGTCGGATGAAATCCCGGCGATTGAGGGTAAGCAGGGCGCGTTGCTGAGTGGTGACAAGCGCCAAGACCTCAGGATCGGGCAGGGTCTGACCGCTCTGGCCGCAGTCGTGCAAGGTGAGTACGTTGTGGCCGAGGGTGCGCAAGGCGTGGACCACGGGTTGCGGGAAGTTTTCGTCAGCCAACAGTGCGGCCATCAGGCCGCCTCGTCGTCGGCAATGGCGGCGGCCATTTCTACTGGATGGGCACGGGCATAAGCCCAGGCTTGGCTGAGTTGTTCGGCATCAAGTGCTGGGTAGGCATGGAGTACATCGGCATCGCTCAAACCTTGCCGCCGGGCATTGACCAGCAGCCAGACCGGGATACGGGTTCCGGCAATACAGGGTTGTCCGCCACAGATGCCGGGTTGCGTTTCGATCCCCGGAAAAGCGTCAGTGAGATCATGCGCCAGCCAAGTCAATACGCGAACTTTGTCGGTGGGACTGAGCCGCGTCAGCAGGTTTTGTGCTTGCTCAATAAGTGGATTGGTGATCATTCGATGTCCCTCCATGTCGCGCATTAGACCGCTTCCGATGAATATTCCTCGGTTCTATAGGCGTCCGATCCGGGTTGTGGAAACAGGCAAAATCCCCCCGCCGCTCACGCGGCTGCCCCCTTTGAAAAAGGGGGGTTAGGGGGGATTTCCGACCAGGCGCGACCACAACTCATTCAGGAAACCTATACTCAATCGTTTCGGCTATTTCTACGATTTCAAGCGGCTTTTTAGGTGATTTACCGGAAAGATTATACCTGTAGATACCCTCTTAACCGGTAGGTGAGCGCAGGTCTTGCGGCCATGGTTCATCACGCCAAGCGCCAACCATCCACCGGGTAAAGCACCCGCTATTCTTATCAGGACTTCGCTCACACGGTAGCGCCGCCATGCCCACCCCTGATCCAAACTCAAAGCCCAACCCGCTCCCCGCCTGGCGAAGAATCGCCAGCTCGTCGTCCCTGCCGAACTGGCTGGGCCGGTTGGGCGGCTTAATCCTCGGCCTCGGCGTCCTGTGCTGCCTGGGGGGGTTTTTCTGGTTCTTCTGCCGCATCGAGCCTGGCTCCGGCGAAATCGCCATACTCATTCACAAGACCGGCGACGACCTGCCGCCCGGCGCGATCATCGCCACCGAGCCACAGCAGAAAGGCATCCAGTTCGCCGTACTGTCGGAAGGGCGCTACTTCCGCGACCCGTATGCCTGGGGCTGGAAGATCGCCCGAATCACCGATATTCCCGCCGGCAAGCTGGGCGTCCTGACCCGCCTCTACGGTCAGGAACCGCCGCCGGGCCAGATCATGGTTGAGGGCGATTGCAACCAGGCCCGCCCCGGCGACCAGAAAGGCGTCATCGCCACCGTCCTGCGGCCCGGCAAATACCGAATCAATCCCTACGCCTGCCAGGTCGAACTGTTCAACGCCATCGCCATCCGTCCCGGCGCCGTGGGCATCGTCACCTCACTGGTCGGCAAGGACGTGCTGACCGGCGATCTGCCGCCCGCCGCCCGCAATACCTACCTGGTCAGCGAAGACCTGAAAGGCGTGGTGGCGCGGACCCTCGATCCCGGCGTCTATTACCTCAATCCCTACGTCTACAACGTGGTCGAAGTGACCTTGCAAAGTCAGCGCTTTGTGCTGGGCGGCGAGGACGCCATCAACTTTCTGAGCATGGACGGCTTCAATGTCGATATCGAAGGCACCATTGAATTCAGCATCGAGCGCGACCGGGCGGCGCTGCTCACCCATCAGGTCGGCGACATGGACGATGTGTTGAAAAAGCTGATCCTGCCCCAGGCGCGGGGTTTCAGCCGAATCGAGGGCAGCAAGCATCCGGCGGTCAACTTCATCGTCGGCGAGACCCGCCAGAAATTTCAGGACAATCTGGAGCAGCACCTGCGCACCCAGGCCGGCCAGTGGGGCGTGGCGATTAAATCGGTGCTGATTCGCAACATCGTCACCCCCGACGCCATTTCCAGCGTGATCCGCGACCGCGAGGTCAGCGTCCAGAACGCCCGCAAGTTTGAACAGCAGATCGAACAGGCCCGCTCGCTGGCCGAACTGACCCGCCAGGAAATGCTGGCGCAGCAGAATCAGGAAAAGGTCGCCGCAGAAACCCGCCGGATTCAGGCGGTGATCCGGGCCGAACAGGATTTGGCGGTGCTGCTCACCGCGGCCAACCGCGAACTGGAAGTCGCCCGGCTGGAGAATCAGGCCGCCGCCGCGCAGGCCGAGGCGATCCTGGCCAAGGCGCAGGCCGAACGCGACGTGATCGCCCTGAGCAACAAGGCCCAGGCCGACGTGATCGCCTCGCAAACCCGCGCCTTTAAAACCGGCCTCAATCTGGCCCGTTACGCCTTCTATCAAAAAATCGGCCCGCGCATTGTCTCGCTGCTCGGCAGCGATACCCCCGACAGTTTTGGCGGACTGTTCCAACCCTATCTGTCCAAGGAGGCCCGGCCATGAACACTCTCAAATGGGCCATCGGCGCAGGCGCGGCGCTGGCGGTGGGCTGGTTCATCTGGCAATGGGGCTTTTGCCGGTTTTACGTCGATCCCGGTTTCATGGCGATCCTGACCGCCAAGACCGGCGACCTGTTGCCGCCCGGCCAGATTCTCGCCCAGCCCGGCCAGAAAGGCATCGAAGAACAGCCGCTGGGCGAGGGCCGGCATTTCCGCAACCCGCTGTTTTATGACTACAAGCTGATGCCGGTCATCGTCATTCCCACCGGCAAGGTGGGCCTGGTCACGTCCAAGGTCGGCGCCGAACTGCCGACCGGCGAGTTTCTGGCGGAACCCGGCCAGAAAGGCATCTGGCGGCGAGTGCTCGGCCCCGGCAAGCATCGCCTGAATCCCTATGGTTATCAGATCGATATTGTCGATGCGATCAGCATTCCGGTCGGTTACGTCGGGGTCGCGACCAGCCTGTCCGGGCGACAAACCACGCCCGGCGCGTTTGCCGGTCCCGGTGAAAAAGGCGTGCGGCAGGACATTCTCCAGCCGGGGCTGTACTACGTGAATCCCAAGGAACTGCAAGTCGATCTGCTGGAAATCGGCGTCAACCAGGTTTCCCTGCTCGGCAAGACCGGCGGCGAAGTGATCACCAAAACCCAAATCGCCTCGCAGAATGTCGCGATGCAGGGCTTGCAGCAACGGGCGCTGGACGAACAGAAGGAAAAACGGCTCGATTATCTGGCGCAACAGCGCGGTCAGGAGCCGGCGACTGAATCCTCCAGCGCCGGTCTGGCCAGCAGCGTTGGCCGGCTGCGCAAAGCCGCCCCGGGCAGCAAAGCGGTCGCCCCGGCGGCTCCGGCGGCCCCGCCAAAACCAACCCCGCCCGATTTCAGCAATCTGCTGAGCCTGAACCAGTTTGTTGAATTCCCCTCCCGCGACGGCTTCGAGATCAGCCTGGACATGACCGTGGAGTTTGAATTCCTGCCCGAGCATATCGCCTGGATTTACCAGAGTTATGGCGACCTGCCGGCGGTGGTGGACAAGATCATCATGCCGCAGATTCTGTCGGTGTCGCGGCTGAAAGGGTCCGCCTACCGGGCCAAGGATTTCATCGTCGGCGAGGGCCGCGAGAAATTTCAGAACGATCTGACCGAGTCGCTCGGCAAGATCATCCAGGAAAAGCGCATCGTCGTGCATGACGCGCTGATCCGGCACGTTAACGTCCCGATGCAGATTCTCGACCCGATTCAACAGGCCAGCATCGCCGTCGAGCAGGATTTGACCAACAAGGAGAAACAGAACACCGCCCGCCGGCAGGCCGAACTCAACACCGAACTGGGGCTGGTTGAGCAACGCCGCCGGCAAGTGGCCCAGGAAACCGAGAAGTTGAAAGCGGAAATCCAGGCGGATCAGGAAAAGCAGGTCGCCCAGTTGCAAGCGGAAGCCGTGCGCCAGGCGGCGGCGATCGAAAAGCAAACGGCGCTGGTCCGGGCCGACAAAACCCGCACCCTCGGTCAGGCGCAGGCTGCCACGATTACCCTGGTGGAAGGGGAAAAGGCCAGAGGCTTTGAACTCAAGGCGGCGGCGTTCGGCGATCCCACCGCATTGACCTTGTGGGAGTTTGCCCAGAACCTGAACCCGGAGGTCAAGATCACGATCCTGCACGCCGGGCCGGGAACGCTATGGACCGATGTGGAGAAGGCGACGCTGGGCGAATTGGGTGGGGCGGCGGTGCTGAACCGGGGTCGGCCATAACCCCCTTCTCGGCAGGTTTCCAACTGCCTGATGCTCGCTTTCCGTCATTCCCGCGAAGGCGGAAATCCAGTCAGCCGCTGAAACGGGATACCCGCTTTTGCGGGTATGCGCGTTTCTGCAAGAGCCAGCGCTGCCGACGATTTCAATGCGTTATCGCCAGCAAGGTTGCGCCCATCGTCAGGACGACGATGGTGAGCGAAGCCGGCATACTGAACCAGCGACGGGATTTACGCTGGTTCTCCGCCGTCTCCAGCGCCGCCTGCAACCAGATGATTTTCTGCTCAAGCTCCTGCAAGCGTTCGCCCTGGGTGGTTTCGATCGTCGTCATCTGGTTCTGGAATTCGTGCATCCGTTTGGCGACATTTGAGGCCATCGTGACCACTTTATCCTGGGTCGCCTTGGCGTCGGCGCAGACGGTTTCAAGAATGGCGTTCAGCGCATTCAGTTGCTCGGACTGCCCAACCAGCCGGGCTTCCAGATCGATGATTTGCGGAACGCCGCCCTGCTGCAACGTGGCTTCAAACAACTGTTGCGCATCAGTCTGAATCTGTTGCAGGGCGTCTTTCAGTTGCGCGACTTCCTGTTCCTGATCGGCCAGATTCTGTTCGAGCGCGGTCAACTGCTGGGGCGTGGATTCCAGTTTGGCGATATGGTTCTGCACCGCCTGAATGTCGGTGCGCAACCCCCGGAATTGTTCGAAGTTGCCGCTGAATGCCTGCGCCTGGCTGACCAGCCGGTTTTCCAGCGCGTCGACGCTCTCCTGAAGTTCGGCCAGATTCTGTTCAATCTCATCGGCGGGCGGCGATCCCGCAGCGAACGGGGCGGGTTGAACCAACTCCCGCTGCATTTCGGTCAATCGCTGCGTTTCAAGGGCGGCGCTCAGCTCGGCAAAGCGCTGGTCGACAGCCCGTTGCACGTGATTGAGCGCCGCGCTCTGCTCGGCCAGGGCATGGTGCAGGGTCGCCAGTTCGGCGTTAAACAGCTCGGTTTCATTGCCAGGGACCGCCGGCGCCTGCCGCAGATCGTTGAGGGCCGTTTCCAGTGAGCCAAACTGATCCTGCTGAACTTGGAGTTGTTGCCGCAGCGCCTGTTGCGCTTCGTCCAGCGCCTCGATCCGAAGCATCAGGGTCTCGTGCAGGGTGGTCAGATCCGCATCGCCCCCATGCGTCCCGGTCGCGGGAACGGCGGCTTGCCGCAGATCGCTGATCGCCACTTCGAGTTCGCTGATCTGGTCCCACTGGTTCTGGATCTGCCGTTGCGCTGATTGTTGCAACTCGTCGAGCGTCTCGATCCGGGGCGTCAGGGTTTCGCGCAGGGCCGTCAGATCGGCGGCCAGTTCGTCCACCCCGGTAGGAACCGGCGCTTGTCGCAGGACGTTGAGCGCTGACGCCAGTTCGCCGAGGTGATCCTGCTGGTTTTGCAACTGCTCCCACAAGGCGTTGCGCAACGCGGCAAGACCGGCATCCTGACCAGCGAGCCGCTCGCCCTGATCACTGATCGCCGCCTGAACGGCAGCCAGCTCCTGCTGAATATCAGCGTGTTCCTGACGAGTTGTGGCAAGCGCCGCCGTCAGATCGTCCAGTGTTTCGTGGACGATGGCGGACGCCGTTGCTTCGGGAGCGCCCGTCTCCTCCAGCGTAGCGGCGACCGGCGTTGCCGGCGAAGCTGGACGATCCGGGTAAGCGGCGAAACTGTCCCGCCAGAACTGGTCGAATTCCCGCAGCGTGTCGCTTTGAGTCGTTAGATCGGATTGCAGGACATTCAAGATTTGCCGGGTGGAATTGGTGTCCGCCGCCACCTTGCCCATGAAGGTTTCGACATGCTTGAGGCGTTCCTGCTGGCGTTGCAGATGCTGCTGAATCTGGCCGGCGTCGGTCAGATTCTGGCGCTGGGTTTCCACCTCGTCCTTCAATCCGGCGATGTCCTGTTGCAACTGCCGCCATTGCGCCTGACCCGCCTCAACGGCCGGAATCAGCGGTTCCAGCGCTTCCAGACGGGCGGCCAGGGTCTGAACCCGATCCCGGAGCTGCGGCGCGTCCTGCGCCAGACCCTGTAGCGTCTCCTGCAACTGGCGCAAGCCTTCGGCGTGGCGCGTCAGTTGCGCTTCCAGTCCAGCGATTTGTTCCGCCGGCGCCCGCTGTTCCAGAGCGGATTGCAGTTCCTGGCGCAAGGCGTCGCCCTGGGTTTGCAGATGACCCGTCAGTGCAGCGAGCGCTTGCTCCAACTGCTGCTGATCCTGCCGAATCGCCGTAACCGAAGCGGCGAGCCCCTGCAACTGGTCGTGCTGAACGCCGGTTTCCGCATCCAGGGCCCCCAGTTTGCGCCGCAGGTTCTGGAAAAAGTCAATCGCACCGGTCAACGAGGTCTCAAATTCGGCTGCATCGTTCATCGCGTGGCGTCGCTCGGGTTGGCCCATGAAAGTGATGAATAAACTGATTATGAGTATGACGCATTATTCGCGGTTTGGGAGAGCAGAACCAATGGCGCCAGCAGGGTAATTTCCAAGCGAGTCATTCGACAGAGAACCCGGTGGAAACTATGATTTAGAGAGCCATGCTGGCCGGGAGGCGTCGCCCCCGGCCATTACCCGGCATGGCCCGCATCCGCATCCGGTTTTGCCGGCGTTTCAGTTTCAGTTCCAATCACTTGATAAGGAAGCTGTCCATGTCTGCTCCCAGCAACCTGCCGGTCTGGCAAGCACTGCAAGCCCACTATGCCGAGGTCGCTCCACTGCATCTGCGCGAACTGTTTGCCGCCGATCCCGACCGCTTTGCCCGATTCTCCCGGCGCTTCGGCGATCTGCTGGTGGATTTTTCCAAGCACCGGATCACAGACGAGACGCTCCGCCTGCTGATCGAGCTGGCCCGCCAGGCGCAACTGCCAGAATGGATCGAACGGGCGTTCAACGGCGAGATGATCAACCATACCGAACAGCGATCGGTCTTGCATGTCGCTTTACGCAACCGCAGCAACCGGCCCATCCAGGTCAAGGGCCAGGAGGTCATGCCGGAGGTGAACGCGGTGCTGGAGCACATGCGCAAGTTCGCTGACCAGATTCGCCGGGGCAAGTGGCGCGGCCATACCGGCAAACGAATCCGCGATGTCGTCAACATTGGCATCGGCGGTTCCGATTTGGGGCCGAAAATGGTCTGCCAGGCGCTGGAACCGTTCGGCGATCCCACCTTGCGGATGCACTTCGTCTCCAATGTCGATGGCGCTCACATCAGTCATGTCCTGGCCGAATGCGACCCGGAAAGCACCCTGTTCATCGTCGCCTCCAAAACCTTCACCACGCAGGAGACCATGACCAACGCGCATACCGCGCGCGCCTGGCTGATCAAGGAACTGGGCGATGAGGCGGCGGTGGCCCGGCATTTCGTGGCGGTGTCCACCAATGCGGCGGGAGTCAGCGCATTCGGCATTGATACCGCCAATATGTTTGAGTTCTGGGACTGGGTCGGCGGGCGTTATTCGCTGTGGTCAGCGATTGGCCTGCCGATTGTGGTTTATCTCGGCATCGATCACTTCCTTGAGTTGCTGGACGGCGCTCATGCGATGGACGAGCATTTCCGCACGGCGCCGCTGGAGGAAAATCTGCCGGCGATTCTGGGATTGCTTGGCGTCTGGTACATCGACTTTTTCGGCGCGGCCAGCCAGGTGACGCTGGTTTACGACGACTACCTGCGCTCGCTGCCGGATTATCTGCAACAACTGGATATGGAGAGCAATGGCAAGTCGATTGACCGTGATGGGCAAGCGGTCAAGGTCAACACCGGACCGATCCTGTGGGGCGGACTGGGCAATAACGGCCAGCATGCTTTTTACCAGTTGCTGCACCAGGGCACCCATCTGGTTCCGTCTGATTTTCTGGCCCCGGCGCACAGCCCTAATCCCATCGGCGATCATCATGCGATTCTGCTGGCCAACGCGCTGGCGCAGGCCGAAGCGCTGATGGTCGGCAAAACCGAGGCGCAGGCTCGCGCCGAACTGGAGAAGCAGGGCTTGAGCGGCGATGCCCTGGAGAAGCTGCTGCCCTATAAGGTGTTCCCCGGCAACCGGCCCAGCACCAGCCTGTTTTACCGCCGGCTGACCCCGCAGGTTCTGGGGGCGCTGCTGGCCCTGTATGAACACAAGGTGTTTGTCCAAGGCGTGATCTGGAACATTAATTCCTTCGATCAATGGGGTGTGGAGCTGGGCAAGCAGTTGGCGAACGCCATTTTGCCGGAGTTGAAGGGAGAGCGGCCCGCCAGTGGGCATGATGCGTCAACTCTGGGTCTGATCGCGTTTTGCCAGGCACCGGATTGATTTCAGGCAGTAGCGGCTTTAACGCCCCCGTCCTTGGATATGCCAGGGACGGGGGCGTTTCGTTAGGGCGGGAAACCGGGCGCGATAGTCTGGCAGGGTGAATGCTGGGCGGCTTTTTCGAACCAGTAGGCCACCCGGCATTGAGATAGGGATTCTGCTTGAGCAGCAGGTAAGCTTTTCAGCAAGAGCCTGAACTTGATGTGGCAACGCTCGATAGCCTGTCCAGAAATCTGAATTAGCGTGATGATTCAAAGTCGCGTAGTCCGACCCGCAGCATGACTTCCAGATGCCTTACGCGCCAAGGCATCTAACTTTCCAGTTTTGGCAGCTTGCTCGATTTAGCGATCCCAAGCATCCGCTT
>JAJHPN010000176.1 GCA_020890855.1 Candidatus Contendibacter sp.
GGCTGGAGCGAAGTCTGGTTGCGGCCCGGTCGCCACGCTTGGAATATGGAGGCGGAATTACGCCGCATCGTTTGCCCAACCCTCGTGATTCAGGGTCAGGATGATGAGTACGGCACTCGCGCCCAAGTCGACGCCATTGCTGCCGGCGTATCTGATCCGGCGGAAATCCTGTGGTTGCCCAGTTGCGGCCATTCCCCTCACCATCAGGCGCGGGAGGCGGTGCTGGACGCCGCCGGGCGCTTTATCAACGACATGCGCTAAACTGTGCGTTACCCAACCTTGAAGCCCGGATATCCGGTAAGGAACCCGTCATGTCTGAATCCGCACCGTCCCCGGTTCCCGCAGCATCCAGTTTGTTGCGGCGGCTGTTTTCTCTCAGGGATATTGGTTTTTACATCATGATCGCGCTGGCCTGGATTGGCGCCATCTACGCTACCTTTAGCGTCGAAAACAGCCGCTGGTACTGGCAGTGGCTGATCCCGATCTTTGGCCTGATCTGCATCATCACCCAATGGAACAACGTCGAACCCAACCTGAAAGCCCGGCTGCTCATGGCCGGCCGACAAGTCCTGCATTGGGGTGTAGTGCTGCTCATGGTGCAGTTGATCTTCATGGCGTCTGGCCCGGATAAATATCTCGACGCCCTGGATGATCGACAGGCCAGTTTTATCCTGATATTTTCAATGACGCTGAGTACGTTTCTGGCCGGGATTTACTTCGACTGGCGGCTGTGCGTGGTCGCGGTTTTCCTGATTATGAGCGCGATCCTTAACGTGGTTCTGTCCAATGTCGCGCCACTGCTGGTGTGGATTATCGGTATCGGAACTATCATCGCCTATTTCATCTGGGCTTGGTGGCATGGCCGTCAACAGGAACAGCGGGCCGTCCAGCCGACCCGCGAATCACCCTAGCCTGACGCTGACGCTGTGTCCTCAGGAATTTCCCGATTTTAAACCCTGCCTCCAAGGAGGAGATATTCATGCTGACCCACCATCGCTTTGCCATCCCCCTGCTTGCTCTGGGCCTGACGTTGGGCCTGGGCGGTTGGACTGCGGCGCAGGCTGCCGACCCCGCGTTGCCTGCGGCTACCGCCGCGCCATCCCAGTCCGCACCCGCCAAAATCGATCTCTCATTCCCTGATGGCGAGAAATGGTCTGCCGCGACTGAACGGGAAAAAATGGCTTACCTGCTCGGTATCCGCGATATGGCTTCGGCGGAGTATCAGTTGACCGGTCCCAACCCCAAGCGCCGCACCCTGGTTGAAAAACTGGTTGAATCGCTGGATGGCATGACTCTGCGGCAAATCATGGAAAAGGTAGACGCCTACTACAAGACCAATCCTGACCGGCAGAAACAAACGATTTTTGAGGTGGTCTGGTTCCAGTTAGTCGTACCCAAGACCGGCCCGGCCAAAATCAAGTAAGGGGATAAATCATGACCAAAATCGGTTATCTGATCGCCATTCCGGCGCTGGCGCTCAGCGTTGGCTGCACCAACATGACGCCAACTGAGCAAAGCACCCTAAGCGGCGCGGCCATCGGCGCACTGGGCGGCGCGGCCATCGG
>JAJHPN010000211.1 GCA_020890855.1 Candidatus Contendibacter sp.
AGCGGCGCGACCCGTTGCCAGATTTCTTCAGTAATGAATGGCATCAGCGGATGCAGCAGCCGCAATAGCGTTTCCAGCGTTTGCACCAGGGTTTGCCGGGCGCCGCGTTGGGCGGCTTCGGTGCTGGCGGGATCGGTCAATACCGGCTTGGCCAGCTCCAGATACCAGTCGCAGAACTCATTCCAGGTAAATTCATAAAGCGCCTGCGCGACTTGATCCAGGCGGTAATCCTGCATGGCCGTGTGGGTCTCAGTGATGGTCTGTTGCAGGCGGGAGCAAATCCAGCGATCCGCCTGACTGAGTTCAATCGCGCTGCCGTTTAACCCGGTGTCCTGGCCTTCGGTGTTCATCAGCACATAGCGGGCGGCGTTCCACAGCTTGTTGCAGAAGTTGCGGTAGCCCTCGACCCGACCCATGTCGAAGACGATGTCGCGCCCGGTGGTCGCCAGTGCGGCGAAGGTGAAGCGCAGCGCATCGGTGCCGTAGGCGCGAATGCCAGTGGGAAACTGTTTGCGGGTGGCCTTTTCAATCTTCGGGGCCATTTGCGGCTGCATCAACCCGGTGGTGCGCTTGGCGACCAGTTCGTCCAGCGCTACGCCGTCGATCAAATCCAGCGGGTCCAGCACGTTACCCTTGGATTTGGACATTTTCTGGCCTTCGTGATCGCGCACCAGGCCGTGGATGTACACCTCATGGAAGGGGACATCGCCCATGAATTTCAGGCCCATCATGATCATCCGGGCGACCCAGAAAAAGATGATGTCGAAGCCGGTCACCAGCACGCTGGTCGGGTAGAAGGTCTTGAGCGCCTCGGTCGATTCCGGCCAGCCCAAGGTCGAAAACGGCCACAGCGCCGAGGAAAACCAGGTGTCCAGCACGTCCGGATCCTGGGTCAGCGCCATGTCCGGCTGGAGGTGGTGTTTGGCCCGCACTTCGGCCTCGCTGCGTCCGACGTAAACCTGGCCGCGCTCGTCGTACCAGGCCGGGATGCGGTGCCCCCACCAGATTTGCCGGCTGATGCACCAATCTTCGATCCGGTTCATCCAGTCGAAGTAGGTTTTTTCCCAGTTCTCCGGGATGAACTTGATTTTGCCGGTTTTGACGGCGGCGATCGCCGGGCCGGCCAGCGGCGCGGTTTTCACATACCATTGATCGGTCAGGAACGGCTCGACGATGGCGTGACTGCGATCACCGCGTGGCGCCATCAGTTTGTGCGGCTTGATGTCCTCCATCAGCCCCAGTTCTTCCAGATCGGCGACGATGCGCTTGCGGGCCTCGAAGCGATCCAGGCCGCGATAGGCTTCCGGGCCGTGGTCGTTGATCTTCGCGTCGGGAGTAAAAATGTTGATCAGCGGCAGATGATGGCGCTGACCGACCGCGTAGTCGTTGAAATCGTGGGCGGGGGTAATCTTGACACAGCCGGTGCCAAAGGCTGGATCAACGTACTCATCGGCGATGATCGGGATTTGCCGACCGGTCAGCGGCAGGGCCACATGCAGGCCAATCAGGCGTTGATAGCGCACATCGTCGGGATGCACCGCAACCGCGCTGTCGCCGAGCATGGTTTCCGGGCGAGTCGTCGCGACAATCAGATCGCCGCCGCCTTCGGCCAGCGGATAGCGGATGTGCCACATAAATCCGCTCTCTTCGGTGCTGACCACTTCCAGATCGGAAACCGCGGTGTGCAACACCGGGTCCCAGTTCACCAGCCGCTGGCCGCGATAGATCAAGCCTTCTTCATGCAGGCGCACGAACACTTCCCGCACCGCTGCCGACAGTCCGTCATCCATGGTGAAGCGTTCCCGCGTCCAGTCGACCGACGCGCCCATCCGCCGCAACTGCCGGGTAATGGTGCCGCCGGATTCCGCTTTCCACGCCCAAACCCGGTCAATAAACGCCTCGCGGCCCAGGTCATGGCGGGTCTTGCCTTCGCCGGTCAATTGCCGCTCGACCACCATTTGGGTGGCGATCCCAGCGTGATCGGTGCCCGGCTGCCACAGCGTATTGCGGCCCTTCATCCGGTAGTAGCGGGTCAGCGCATCCATGATCGTATCCTGGAAGGCGTGGCCCATGTGCAGGGTGCCGGTCACATTCGGCGGCGGGATCATGATGCAGTAGGGTGCGCCTTGACCGCTGGGCGCGAAACTGCCGCGCTCCTCCCAAAAGGCGTAGCAGCGGGCTTCAATGGCGTTCGGTTCGTAAGTCTTGTCCATAGTGCTCATTCGGATCGGGGAAATTCGGGGGAATTGCATGGGAAAAGTATAACCGAGCCTGGCCAGGCACGGGGTTTGCGGCGGCCGGTCAACGCCGCGACCAGCGGTGATGATTTCCAACTGCAGGAAACCACCCCGTTCGCCTAAGCCAGCTGCTCGGTAAAGACCTCGACCCGGTTGCGTCCATTATGCTTGGCGCAATAGAGCGCCTGATCGACGCAGGCCAGCAATTTATCGACGCTGTCGATACCCGGCGCCGGCAAGGCCGCCACCCCGAAACTGAGGGTGATATTCAGTGGGCCAGCCTCGGGATGCTGCCAGATCGCAGTGGCGACAGCGTCGCGCAGTCGCTCGGCCAAATCCGCAGCGTCGCCAACGGTAGTCATCGGCAACACCATCATGAACTCCTCGCCGCCATAGCGGGCAATAATATCGCCCTGCCGCAACATGATCCGCACCAGTCCCGCTACATGATGCAGGACCCAATCGCCGACCGGATGACCGTAGCGGCTGTTGAAATCGCGAAAATGATCGATGTCCGTCATCACGCAGGCCAGCGGATTGCCGTAACGCGCCGCGACGCTGAATTCCCGGTGCAGCACTTCGTTGAAGTAATGGCGGTTGTACAGACCGGTCAGGTGATCGACCAGGGCAATCCGCTTGAGCGCCTCATAGGACTGATGCTCATTGGCCAGCCGGGCGTGCAATTCGTCGATGACCTGCTTGATGCGCAGCAGACTGGCGACCCGGGCCAGTATTTCCCGCTCGTCGTAGGGTTTGTTCAGGTAGTCGTCCGCACCGACATTGAGGCCATCCAGCTTGTCCTCAATGTCGGTGCGTTGCTCAGTCAGCATGATGATCGGCACATAATGAACCAGCTTTTGCCGCAGTCGGCGACAGACGCTGAAGCCATCCAGATCAGGCAACACCACGTCGAGCATAATCAAGTCGGGCGACCCGCTTTCCGCCTGCTCCACCCCGGCGCCGCCCGTCGTCGCCACCGACACCCGATAACCCGCCTCTTCCAGTAGCAACCCGGTATACCGCGCCTGGGTCGGACTGTCTTCGATCAGAAGAATGCGTTTGGCGTCTTGAATTCGGTTCATACCGATTTCTCCAGCAAATTCAGCAACCGCGGGGCGATCTGGGTCAGCGCCAGCACCTCCAGCGCCGCATCCAGTTGAATAGCGGCCTGCGGCATCCCGAACACGGTGCTGCTGGCTTCGTCCTGAGCGATAGTGTACGCGCCAGCCTCGCGCATGGCCTTGAGGCCACGAGCGCCGTCCGCGCCCATCCCGGTTAGCAGCATGCCGATAGCGGCGGCGCCGTAGGATCGAGCGACGGATTCAAACAGGTAAGTCGCCGCCGGGCGGTGGCTGCACAGCGGCGGCGCCTCATCCAGCCAGATCACGCCCGCCGGTTTGACGTGCAGGTGATGATCATCGGGGGCCAGGTAAACCGTCCCCGCTTGCAGGGTTTCATATGGCCTGGCCACCTTGCAGCACAGCGGCGTGGTGGCGTCCAGCCAACCAGCCAGCCCACCGACAAAGCCCTGGCTGATGTGCTGGACAATGACAATCGGCAAGGGAAAGTCCGCGCCCAGCCCGGTCAGGATGGTTTGCAGCACCGGCGGCCCACCGGTGGATGCGCCCATCGCCAGCAGCCGGGGCCGCAGCGATTGCCGGGGCGGCGGGATAGCCGGACCCGGCGTTGACTCGACCAGCGGCGACCACCGCGCCCGCCGCACCACCTTGACCGAGGCCATCAGCTTGACCTGCGTCAGCAGATGCCGCGCCGCCGGATTGTCCACCGGCAAGCCGACCGGTTTGCTCACCACCGTCAGCGCCCCCAGTTCCAGCGCCTTGAAGCTGATATCGAGCAAGCCTTCCTCCAACCCGGTCACCACCACAATCGGACACGGCGACTCGCCCATAATCCGGCGGATCGCCTCGTGGCCGCCGATGCCCGGCATCTGGATATCCATCGTCACCACATCAGGCCGGGAACGGGCGCAAAACGCCACCGCTTCCTCGCCGGTGCGAGCCTCACCGACCACTTGCAACTCCGGGTCGCTTTCCAGAATGTTCCGCAACAGCCAGCGCAGGGTGGGCGAATCGTCAACAATCAGGGCGCGAATCATGGCGTTATCCAGTGAGCTGGTCGATCACCGCCAGCAATTCCCGCTGATCGAACAGGCTTTTGACCATATAGGCGTCGGCCCCGGCTTCCATGCCTTGCAGGCGATCGTCCGGCGAATCCAGCGAAGTGACCAGTACAACAGGCAGTTGAGAAAAACGGGGATCGCCCTTGACGGCCGCCGCCAGCGCAAAACCGTCCATGCGCGGCATATTGATGTCGGAAACGATGGCGTCCGGCAAGCGATGGTCATCGCGGCGCAGCCAGTCCCAGACTTCCTGACCATCCGCAAAAGCCCGCACTTCGTAGCCAGCGTTTTCCAGAATGTTTTTCTCCAGCGTGCGGGTGGTGATCGAATCGTCCACCACCACGATCCGCCGGGGTTCAGTCGCCGCGACCAGCAGCGGGACGGCGGCGGCCGGTTCATGCTGGATCGCCTTGATCAGGTCAGCGACATTCAGCACCGGGATTAACCGCCCATCCCCCAGCAGCGTTACCCCAGCGACATTGCGCACCCGCTGCAATTGCCGCCCCAACGGTTTGATCACGACTTCCTGGGTCGCCAGGAAATCATCGACCCGCAACGCCAGCCGCTTGTCGAGGACGCTCAACACTACCACCGGCAACCGATCTTCACCGGCAACCGGCGCTTCGAGCACCGGCCAGCGCAGCAGCCGGGCCAGACTGAGCAGCGGCAGGGGCCGGCCTTCAACATGGATCGCTGGCTGACCATCGACCTGACCGATCCGCTGGGCGGGGACGCGCAGGATGCGTTCGACATTGGTGGCGGGCAAGGCCACGGTCTGGCCGCCGGTCTCGACCAGCAACACCTGACTGGTGGCCAGGGTCAGCGGCAGGAACAGGCTGAAGGTCACGCCCTGCCCCGGACGGTTGACGATCCGCGCCAGACCGCGCAACTGTTCCAGGTTGGCCCGCACCACGTCCAACCCGACCCCGCGCCCGGAGAGGTCGCTAACCTGCGGGGCAGTGGACAGGCCAGCGTGGAAAATCAGGTTGAGAATGGCCTCCTCATCCAGCGCGGCGGCGTCCTGAACGCCGACCAACCCACGATGCAGCGCCGCCCGCCGCACCGCATCCAAATCGATACCCCGGCCGTCATCAGCGACTTCGATCACCAGATGATTGCCCCGTGGTTCGGCGCTCAGGCGGATCAGCCCCTGGGGCGGCTTGCCGAAGGCGGTGCGCTGGGACGGGGTTTCGATGCCGTGATCGACCGCGTTACGCAGCAGGTGAGTCAGCGGATCCTTGCTCAACTCCAGCACCTGACGGTCGATCTCGGTATCGCCACCGTCCAGTTGCAGCAGAATGTCCTTGCCGCGTTCGCGGGCCAGATCGCGGACCATGCGTGGGAACTGGTTAAACAGGGTGGTCATCGGCAGCATCCGGGTGCTGCGAATACCGTTTTGCAAGTCGTCGGTGACCAGTTGCAGGTGGTTGCGATCCTGAACGAGTTGCGCCCGCAAGGCATTCAACTCGAAATTTAACGCATTAAGATCGGTTTCATGGCGGGCGAAAAAATCCGCCATCAGCGCCCATTCGCTCTCGGTAGGTGGCCCGCCGCGCTTTTGCCAGCGTTGATAACTGGGGCGAACTCGCCGCCATTTTTTCTGCCAGTCCCGCATCCACTGTTCCACGGTCTGCGCCTGCTCAACCACCCGGTCAGTCCGCATTCTCACCACCAGCAACTCGCCCAGCGCGTCCATCAGCCCATCGAGCTTGGCGGTCGCCACCCGGACGGTGTCTTCAACTCCGGTTCGGCGCGGAGTGGCGGGCGTTTCATCTGCTGGGGGCGACCGTGCAGGGGCGGCGGCGTCTGTCGGCGCCGGCGGCGCTGGAACGAGGAGAGCGGGGGACATTGGTTCCATCTTCGTCGCCACCGGCGGAGCGGGTGCAACG